>JACRBO010000849.1 GCA_016219235.1 Chloroflexota bacterium | reverse complement strand
TCGTTGAAGAGGCGCCGATCGACCCTCGTGCTGAAGGGGTGGGTGTGATGATCGATCGACCGATGCACCTGCTGACTTTGTCCGCCAAGACTGAGCCAGCGTTGCAGCAGCTGGCCGATCGGTTCGCGCAACATCCGATCGAGCCGCTCGCCGACACGGCCTACACCGCGAACACGGGCCGTGCCCGTTTCGCGCATCGATTGGCGCTGATCGCCACGTCAGGTGCAGAAGCGCGCGAAAAACTCACGGCATTTGCGCACGGCCAGATTGAAGCCGGCGTTATCGCGGGACAGATCAGCAACCGCCCGAAGATCGCGTTCCTGTTCACCGGGCAGGGCGCGCAATACGTGGGCATGGGCCGGCAGCTGTATGACACGCAGCCCACCTTCCGGGCCGCACTCGATCGCTGCGACGAAATCTTACGTCCGTATCTGGGCCAATCGTTGTTGGCGGTGCTTTATCCTGATTTAGCAATCAGCAATCAGCAATCAGCAATTGATCAAACGGCTTTCACTCAGCCCGCGCTCTTCGCGCTCGAATACGCCCTGGCGGAACTGTGGAAGTCGTGGGGCGTGAGGCCCACCGCCGTCATGGGTCACAGCGTCGGCGAGTATGTGGCGGCGTGCGTGGCCGGAGTGCTCAGCCTGGAAGATGGCTCGCGGTTGATCGCCGAACGCGGCCGCTTGATGCAGGCGCTGCCTCAAAACGGCGACATGGTGGCCGTGTTCGCCGCTGAAGCGACGGTGTCGGCGGCCATTGAACCGTTCAGGGCCACCGTCTCGATCGCCGCCATCAACGGACCGAAAAACGTGGTCGTGTCCGGTTTGCGCGCGGATGTGCAGACGGTGATCGATCAGCTGACGGCGCGCGGCATTCAGTCGCGGCGTCTGACGGTCTCACATGCGTTTCATTCGCCGTTGATGCAGCCGATGCTCGATGCGTTCGAGCAGACCGCCGCGACGCTTCAATTCGCTGCGCCGCAGATCGATCTGATCTCCAACGTGACGGGCCAGCGAGCCACCGGCGAAGTCATGTCCGCCGCATACTGGCGTCAACATATTCTGGCCCCCGTGCAATTTGCGGCGTCGATGGCGACGTTGCAGCAGCAAGGCTACACGGCTTTCGTCGAGATCGGTCCGAATCCCACCTTATTAGGCATGGCACGCCGCTGCCTGCCGGAGGGCGAGGCGTTGTGGCTGCCGTCACTCCGATCGGGCCGCGACGATTGGGCGCAAGTGCTGGAGAGTCTGGGCACGCTGTTTGTGAATGGCGCGGACGTCGATTGGGCCGGGTGCGATCGCGATTATGCGCCGCTGCGGCGACGCGTGATGCTGCCGACGTATCCGTTTGAGCGCCAACATTACTGGCTGGAGCAGACCGACTGGCTGCGGCCCAGTGCAGCGCGGCAGCATCCATTGTTGGGCGATCATATCAGCCTCGCGCACACGGCGGATGTGCATGTTTGGGAAGGTGAAATCAACACGCAGCTGCTTCCGTATCTGGACGATCATCGCGTGCAAGATGTGCCCGTCGTGCCGGCCACCGCCTACATGGAAATGGTGATGGCCGCCGCCGCGCAAGCTTTTGATGCGAAGTCGTTCGCGCTGACGGACATGAAGTTCCATAAACCCATCACGCTGCCCGAAGGCGCCAGCCCCGCCGTGCAGGTGATTTTGTCTCAGATTGATGGACAACGGGCTGCGGCTCAAGTCTTCAGTCGATTAAGCGCGGACGCAAGTTGGATCTTGCACGCGACCGGTCAACTGCGCTACGATTCAGTCGTTGAAGCCCGGCATTGGGACTCAGCCGAGATTGAGTCGATCAAGGCTCGCTGCCGTGAGGAATTATCCGGCGAAGAATTTTATCGCCTGTCGAGCGCCAAAGGCAATCAATGGGGAGCGGCCTTCCAGGGTGTTCAGCACGTGTGGCGCGGCGATCGAGAAGCGTTGAGCCTGGTGCAGGTACCGGCGGCGCTGCAGCCCGGCCTTGAGCGCTATGTGTTTCATCCGGCCCTGTCCGATGCGTGTGGTCATGTGTTGACGGCCACCATCTCGCTTGACAAGTCGGATGCCGACAAGGGCGGCGCATTTGTCGGCGGCAGCGTCGACGAGACGCGCGTGTATGCGCGGCCGCGCGGCCAGCAGTTCTGGGCCTATGCGCGTTTGCGACCTGACGCCGAACAGCAGTCGAATATCCTCATTGGCGACGTTCAAGTGATCGACGAGAACGGAATCGTCATCTCGGAAACGTTAGGCGCACACCTGTGGTATCTGGACAAGAGCGCACAACGGGCGCTGTCTGAGTCGATCGATGATTGGTTCTATGACCTTCACTGGGAGCCGGCTGCTCGCTTGACCACTCAACCGATCGCACACGCGCCGGGCATCTGGCTGATCTTGAGTGATCGTGGCGGCGTGAGCGAACAGCTGGTGACGGCGCTTCGGGCGCGCGGCGATCGAGCGATCTGCGTGACGGCGAGCGACACGCTCGTGGGTGACGCTTACGAACGTATTGACGAAGATCAGTATTGCATTCGCCCGGATCAAGCCGATGATTTGCGTCACGTGGTGAACGATATATTGAGCGCGGGCCGGGCTGCGTGGCGAGGCGCGGTGCATCTATGGAGCCTCGACGCGCCGGCCTTAAACGGTCGCGAGTCATTGGCTAGCGCACAGACGCTGAACACCGTCAGCGTGCTGCATCTGATCCAAACGCTGGCGCCCATCGAGTGGCAGGAATTTCCCCGCATCTGGTTGATCACGCGCGGTGCGCAAAGTATCGGCGCGTCGCCAGTGGCTCTGGCTCAGACGCCGGTGTGGGGCCTGGTCCGCACGCTGGCGCTGGAACATTCGGAGTTGTGGGGCGGGCTAATCGATCTGGATGCCGCTGCCACGCCAGCTGAAGCCGCTAACGATCTATTGAGCGAGATCGTCGATCGGTCGCGCGAAGACCAGATCGCATTTCGCGGCGGTCAACGCTATGTGGCGCGCCTGGCTCACCACCCCCGATCGGCTGCCAATGCCCCGGCGTTTCAGTTGCAGGCCGAGGCCAGTTATTTGATCACTGGCGGTCTGGGTGGACTTGGTTTGCAGGTCGGGCGCTGGCTGGCCGGGCAGGGCGCGCGGCACGTGATTTTGATGGGACGCACGCCGCTGCCGCCTCGCGCCGAATGGGATCAAGCGGCAGCCGGCAGCCAGGCCGCTCAACAAATCGCGGCGATTCAAACGATTGAAGCGTCGGGCGCGACTGTGCATCTGGCCGCAGTCGATGTCGCTGATGAGGCGCAGCTGCGATCGTTCATGACGGTTTATCAAGCGGCTCAACCCGCGATCCGCGGTGTGATCCATGCGGCCGGCATCTTGCGGCATCACTCTTTGATTGAGTGTGATGCCGCTGAACTGGCCGAGGTACTACGCGCGAAAATGGCCGGCGGTTGGCATGTGCAGCAAATATTGGGTGAGCAACTGGATTTCTTTGTCATGTTCTCGTCGGCGTCCGCGCTGTTGAGCTCGCCGCGCCTGGGCAGCTATGCCGCCGCCAATGCCTTCCTCGACGGCCTGGCGCATTACCGGCGCGCCCACAACCAACCGGCTTTGAGTGTGAACTGGGGCGTGTGGGCGGACGAAGGGATGGCCGCTCAATTCGATCGAGATGATGTGGCGCTGCTGGCGTTACGCGGGATGGGCACGCTAGCCACGCGGCAAGGGCTTGAGGCGTTGCAGAACTTGATGCAACAGGCCGCAGCGCAGCACGCGACGCAAGTCGGCGTGCTGCCCGTCAACTGGCGACGCTGGCAAGAGCTCTATCCCGCTTTCGTCGATGCGCCCTTCCTGACGCATGTCGTGCAGCGACCGAAACAGACTGACGCTCCGCGACCATCCGGCCTAACGCGCGATCGGTTGCTGGCGGCCGGGCCTGATGAGCAGCCCATACTGCTGCAATCGTATCTCAATTCGCTGGCGGCGAAGACCATGGGCGTCTCCAATCTCGATTCGCACCAGCCGCTCAACGAACTCGGACTTGATTCGTTGATGGCGGTCGAAATGAAGAATCGCATCGAAACCGATCTCGGCGTCGTCGTGCCGATGGTGAAGCTGCTGCAAGGGCCAAGCATCGCGCAACTTGCCGCGCACGTGTTGGCACAGGTGGCCACGCTCGAACCGGCGACTGCTCCTAAACCAACGTTGGCCGCTAAGACTGAAGACCAGCCAGCGGCGCAGCAACTGCTGGCCCAACTCGATCAATTGTCGGACGATCAGGTTGATGCGCTGCTCACAGATCTACTGATCGCCGAGGGACAGCCTGATGAGTAACGGCGTTGACAGGGTCGCAAACCTGTCTGCTCAAGAAAAGCGCGCGTTGTTGGCGCAGCTGCTTCAGAAGAAGCTCAGCGCCACTCAAACCGTGTGTCCCCTGTCGTACGGCCAGCAATCGATGTGGTTCATGTATCAACTCGCGCCCGACAGTGCTGCCTACAACGTTGTTTTCTCGGCGCGCGTCGTATCCGAAGTGGATGTCGCCTTGCTGAAACGTGTCTGCCAGAATCTGGTCGATCGGCAGGCGTGTCTACGAACCACTTTCGCGTTACAGGCCGATCGGTTGGTGCAGATCATTCCCGGCTATCGCGAAGTGGCTTTTGAGCAAGTGGACGTAGCCGCCTGCACGGAGGCCGAGTTGCAGGCGGAGATCACGCAGGCGGCAGAGCGTCCCTTTGATCTGGAAAACGGTCCGGTGTTTCGGGTCAGTCTGTTCACGCGCGACCGCGCGGACCATGTGCTCCTGATCGCCGCACACCACATCGTGTTGGATGGCTGGTCGATGGGCGTGCTGCTGACTGAGTTTCGCCTGCTATACGAGGCAGAGCGATCGGGTCAGGTGGCGGCGCTGCCGGTTTTGCCGGCTCAATACAAAGATTTCGTCGAATGGCAAGCGGCGATGTTGGCCGGATCGGAAGGTGAGCGACACTGGCGTTACTGGCAGCAGCAATTGTCGGGAGAGCGGCCGGCGCTGGAACTGCCATTCGATCGACCGCGCCCGCCCCGGCAGACGTTCAATGGCGCGACGTTGAATTTTACCCTGGGCGAAGTGTTGAGCCGCCAGCTAAAAGAGTTGGCGCGCATCCAACAGGCCACCCTTTACACGGTGCTGCTCAGCGCGTTTCAAGTGCTGTTGTATCGCTACACCGGGCAGGCGGACATTTGGGTCGGCTCGCCGACGGCCGGTCGCAGCCGCGCCGAATATGCCGGTCTCATCGGCGACTTCATCAACATGAACGTGCTGCGCGGCAATTTAACGGGCAACCCTAGTTTTGCAATCTTTCTCGCGCAGATGCGGCAAACTGTGTTTGAGGCGATCGAGCACCAGGATTATCCATTTCTGCTGCTGGTCGAGAGGTTGGTCACCCGGCGCGCCGCCGATCGCACGCCGCTGTTCCAGGTGGCGTTCGATCTACAACGACTGGTTCGATCAAACGAGTTGGCAACGTTGCTCGTCGCACCGGACAGCGGCGCGCACGTTGACGTGGCGGGTCTGGTGCTCGCGCCGTATCCGATTACGCAGCAAGAAGGCCAGTTCGATCTCACGCTGCAATTAGCCGAGTTGGAGGGCGCGCTGGCGGGCGCGTTCAAGTACAATCGGGACTTGTTTGAGGCCGCGACCATCGATCGCTTGCAGGCGCGTTATCGAGCAGTGTTGGAAGAGATTGTCGCCAATCCCGAACAGCGCATTAACGATTGGCCGTTGTTCGAGGAAGCTCAGCAACACGTCACGCCGGCTGATCGTGAAGAAATCGAATTCTAAAATGACCCGTGCAAAAATGATCGTTCTCTCAATCGTCATGGCCCTCGTCATTGTGACTGGGTGTCGTTTCTTCACGAGCGCCACGCCTGCGACGCCGCGCAAATCGATCCCTGCGCCGCAGCCTCTGCCTGACTCGCAGTCAATCGCGGGGATCGGCGTTTTGGGTGACAGCAGCTCCGACGAATATCGGGCCGACGACAACCGGGGCGGTGCGTATGCCGCCACCACCTTCAATTGGGTCGAATTGCTGGTTCAAAATCGCGGTTTGAATTTTGGCGAGTGGGGTACCTGGGGCGAGCCGCGCCGTACCGGCTACAAATACAACTGGTCACGCAGCGGCGCGACGGCACACAGTCTTATTGACTCCGGTGCTCATCTGGGCCTGGCCGGGCAGGTGGCGAACGGCGAAGTGTCGCACGTCTTCATTTGGATCGGGGGGAATGACTTTGCGACCTGGAACGGTACCTATGCCAACATCTATAATGGCACGGTAAGCGATGCTGATCTGCAATCTAAGATTGAGAGCATTGTCGCCAACATTACCACGGCGGTCGATACCGTGCAGCAGGCCGGCCAGGTACAAATGGTCATGGTGACGCTGGGCGATCGCGGCGTTACGCCGGATGCGATCGGGCAGTTCCCGGACGCGGTGAAGCGACAACGGGCGACGGACGCCGTCAACGCCGTCAATGACGGGCTAAAAGCATTGGCCGCCGCGCGCAGCATCGAGCTGGTCGACGTCAACGCGTTCGCGGTTTCATTGCGCAACCGGATCGATCAGGACGGCGTCATGCGGATCGGCGGGCAAGCCATCGACATATTTGGTTACGGCAAAGAACCGCATATGGGCCGGCTGGACGACGATGACGGCCATGCCGGCACAGTGCTGTCCGGCCTGATTGCCAATACATTGTTTCTTGAGCCGTTCAACCGTGCGTATGGTACCGGCCATGCGCCATTAACTGACGAAGAAATTTTGCAGGCAGCGGGCCTGGCGGGTGGCCGGTAACCACACCGGTCAGCTTCAAGGCATAGATCGTTTGAGGAGTGAGCGACTTGACTTCCACCCATCCCCCATCGGCGTCAACCACCGATAATGCGACCACGAGCACAGCCGAGTTCGTGGCCTACGTGCGCAGCCTCGACGTGAAGTTGTGGCTGGAAGGCGATCGGCTGCGTCTTAACGCGCCGAAAGGTGCGGTTACGCCGGAATTGCGTGACGAGCTGGCGCGCCGAAAGCCGGCGATTGTCGAGTTTCTACAAGCGGCCAACCTGCCACAGCCGACGCCCCTGCCACCGCTGCGCCGCATCGCGCGCGAGGGACATCTGGCGCTATCGTTTCCGCAGCAACGCTTATGGCTGATGGATCAATTGTCGCCGGGGAATGCGGCCTACAACATCGTCGGTGCCTTGCGCCTGATCGGTCAGCTCGACGTGCGCGCGTTGGAGCACAGTTTCCGAGCGATCGTGCAGCGGCATGAAGCGCTGCGCACGACCTTTGCGGTCGAAGACGGTCAGCCGGTGCAGCGCATTGCCCCCGCCAACTCATTCCAGTTGGAAATCTCCGACGTGCGCCAGTTGATCGGCGCTGAACAAGAACGTGAAGTGCAACAACTGGTTCGCGCCGAGGCGCTGCGCCCGTTCGATCTGGCGCGTGACGAGCTGCTGCGCGCCCGGCTCGTGCAGCGCGCCGATCGAGAGGCGTGGCTGCTCGTGACCATGCATCACATCGCCGCCGATGGCTGGTCGCTGGGCGTGTTGTTGCATGAGCTCGAAATCCTGTATCCGGCGCTGCTCGCCGGCCAACGCTCGCCCTTGCCGGAATTGCCCGTTCAATATGCCGATTTCGCGCACTGGCAGCGGCAATGGTTGCAAGCTGAAGTGCTCGAGGCGCAGCTGCGTTATTGGAAACAGCAGTTGCGCGGCTCACTGCCCGTGATCGATCTCCCGACCGATCGGCCGCGGCCTGCCGTGCCGAGCTATCGCGGCGCGCTGCAATCGATCGTGCTGCCACTCGACCTCGTCGAGGCCCTTAACGAATTGAGCCGCGCCGAAGGCGCGACCTTATTCATGACGCTGCTGGCGGCGTTCAAGACGTTGCTGTGGCGTTACACCGGGCAAGACGATCTGCTGGTTGGCACGCCGATTGCCAATCGAAATCAGATCGAACTTGAAGGGCTGATCGGCTGCTTTGTGAATACGCTGGTCATGCGCACCCGCCGTGACGGCGTATCCGGCGATCCGACGTTTCGTGAATTACTGCGCCGCGTCCGCGAAGTCGCCCTGGCCGCCTACGCGCATCAGGATGCGCCGTTTGAAGCCATCGTCGAAGCGCTGCAGCCGGAGCGGGATGCCAGTCATTCACCTTTGTTTCAAGTGATGTTTATCCTGCAGAATGCGCCGCTGAAAATGACCGAATGGCCGGGGCTGACCCTGACCCCGATCGAGATCGATCCCGGTACGGCGAAATTTGATCTCACGTTGACGCTGTGGGAAAGGCCGACGGGCTTGAGCGTGTATTTCGAATACAGCACGGATCTGTTTGAGGCCGAGACGATCACGCGCTGGATGAGCCATTTTCAGACGCTGCTGTACAGTGTCGTGCGCGATCCCGATCAGAAACTCTCAAGGATGCCGTTGTTGGCCGAGGCCGAGCGCCACACGCTGCTGATCGAATGGAATCAACGCCTGACGGAAGCGGCCGAGGCGGTGCAAGGCCGCTGCCTGGCTGAGTTGTTTGAAGATCAAGTCGCGCGCACGCCAGAGGCCGTGGCCGTCGTCTTCGATGATCAAGCGCTCACGTATGCGGAGTTGAACGAACGGGCCGATCGATTGGCCGCCTATTTGCACACGCTGAGTGTGGGGCCGGACGTACTCGTCGGCATCTGCGTCGAGCGTTCGCTTGACATGCTCGTCGGTCTGCTGGGCGTGCTGAAAGCCGGCGGGGCGTATGTGCCGCTCGATCCGATGTTTCCGCGCGATCGGCTGGCCTATATGATTGACGATGCGCACTTGCCGGTGTTGATTACCCAGCAACACTTGCAGGCTGAACTGGTTGACGACCTGCTCAGCGCCAGCACGCATCAGCCACAGGTGGTCTGTCTCGATCAACCCTGGGAACCGATCGCGTCCACCCCACAACCGGTGGAGGCGGTGACGCCGGATAATCTCGCGTATGTCATCTATACTTCAGGTTCAACCGGGCGGCCCAAGGGCGTGCAGGTCGTGCAGCGTGCGGTCGTCAACTTCCTGGCCTCCATGCGGGTGGAGCCGGGTCTGACTGCCGATGACACCCTGCTGGCCGTCACGACGTTGTCCTTTGACATCGCCGGACTGGAGCTCTTCCTGCCGTTGATGGTGGGCGCTCGCGTAGTGATCGCGAACGGCGCGGTGGTGGCTGACGGCCCGCAATTGATGGCCTTGATGGAACTGTCCAACGTGACGGTCATGCAGGCTACGCCAGCTACGTGGCGCTTGTTGATTCAATCGGGCTGGCGCGGGGATCGCGGCTTGAAGATTCTGTGTGGCGGCGAAGCTTTGCCGCGAGAACTGGCCGATCAATTGCTGGCGCGCTGCGGCGAGTTATGGAACATGTACGGTCCCACCGAAACCACCATCTGGTCGACGGTCTACCGGGTCCAGCCGGGCGAAGGCGCGATTTCAATCGGGCGACCGATTGCCAACACGCAGATTTATATTTTGGATGCGCACCTGCAGCCCGTGCCGATTGGCGTAGTGGGCGAGTTGTATATCGGCGGTGACGGATTGGCGCGGGGCTACTTTAAGCGGCCCGAATTGACTGCCGAAAAATTCATCCACGATCCATTCGCCGCCCCTGCCAGCAGGGGAGGTCGGGAGGGGGCCAGCGCGCGCCTCTATAAAACGGGCGACCTGGCGCGGTATCACGCCGACGGGACGATCGAGTTTCTGGGCCGCATCGATCATCAGGTCAAGATTCGCGGCTTCCGCATCGAGTTGGGTGAGATCGAAACCGTGCTGGCGCAGCACGCGCAGGTGCAGCAGGCTGTGGTGGTGGCGCGTGAAGACACGCCCGGCGACAAGCGGTTGGTCGCTTACTTGATCACTCGCCTGCCTGCGCCGTCGGTGACTGACCTGCGCAGCTTTCTCAAAGAGCAACTGCCTGATTACATGGTGCCCGCGGCCTTCGTGATGCTGGAGACGTTTCCGCTGACGCCGAATGGCAAGGTCGATCGCAAGGCGCTGCCGGCGGCCGAGGGCGGGCGTCCGCAACTCGACGCAAACTATGTTGCGCCGCAGACCGAGATCGAGCGATCGATTGCGGCGATCTGGCAGGACGTGCTGAGAACGGATCGGGTTGGCATTCACGACAACTTCTTTGATCTGGGCGGCCACTCATTGCTGATCGTGCAGGTGCATGCGCGCCTGCGGTCAATCACCCCGGCGCCGATCACCATCGCCGATATGTTCCGGTTTCCAACGATCGCGGCGCTGGCAAGCTTTCTAAATCGCGCGCCGGATCAGCCGGCCGGCTCCGACAAGCTTCAGGATCGGATTGCGAAACAGCGCCGGGCCGATCAATTACGCCATGAAAGTAGGAGTACGCTATGAATGTTTTAGAGGCTAGCAGTCCGCTGAATGCCATCGCCGTCGTCGGGTTGGCCGGGCGTTTCCCAGGGGCGCCGGATATCGATCGGTTTTGGGATAACCTGAGGAATGGTCAGGAGTGCCTGACGTTTTTTACAGACGACGAGCTGCGATCGGCGGGGGTTGATCCGGCGGTGTTCAATCGACCCAACTACGTGCGTTCGAAAGGCGTGCTGGACGGCATCGAGCAATTTGATGCGGCGTTCTTTGGTTTCAACCCGCGCGAAGCCGAAATCATCGATCCCCAGCACCGCGTGTTTTTAGAGTGCGCGTGGACGGCGCTCGAGCACGCCGGCTACGATCCGCACACGTTCGATGGCGCGATCGGCGTCTACGCGGGCGCGACCATGAACACGTACCTGCTCATGAATCTGATCACCAATCCGAAGGTGGCGG
>JACRBO010000848.1 GCA_016219235.1 Chloroflexota bacterium | reverse complement strand
TGGCGCAGGATGAGGACTTCGAGAACTTCATCCTCATGCATGCGATGGGTTCGAATACCGCCGGCCAACTCGGCAGCGTAGCGGCGGGCGGTATCTTGCTGGCGCTGGTGAGCGGTCTGTTGAAGTGCGGGCTGTAGCGGCTGTAGGGCGCACTGCGCACATCCACCAGCATCATAATGCCGTTGTCTTCCAGCAGCCGAATAAAGGCTTCCAGTGGGTGATTGCTGTGACCGATTGTGTAGAGTTTCATGGGATGCCTCGCTCGAATAAAGTATAGCACAGCATCGGCACGTGGGCTAAATTTTACTTCGGCATCAGATTGATCGCCGTCTGAATCGCCTGCCACAGTTCCGGCATCTTCAAGATCACGATGGCGATGACGATGACCACCAGCACACGCAGCAAGACGCGAAAGAATTTCGTCGGCGCGGTGGCGCGCAGATCGACATGGCCGTTGTTGACGGTCGCTTCAAAGCGCACGTTGGGCCGCCTGGATCGTCGGGGTGTTGGGGTCGCTGCCTGGTCGGGTCGTTTGTTGTCTACAGACTTCGCCATCTTGCTCACTATCGTCCTTGCGTGAAAACCATGCTTTATTATAGAACGTATGTTCTTAAAATCAAGAGTCAATTTTGAAACAAAAAAACTCCGAGGACGCAAAATCCTCGGAGTTTTTCAGTTGTTCCTAGAACGATTGGTTTACTTCACCAGACCGCTCACCAGCGCCAGCAAGATACCGCCCGCCGCTACGCTGCCGAGTTGGCCGGCGGTATTCGAACCCATCGCATGCATGAGGATGAAGTTCTCGAAGTCCTCATCCTGCGCCATCTTTGCGGCCAGGCGGCCCGCCATGGGGAACGCGCTGATGCCGGCCGCGCCGATCAACGGGTTGACTTTGCCGTGCGTGACGAAGGCCATCAACTTGCCGAACATCAGGCCTGCCACGGTATCGAGCACGAACGCGCCCAGGCCCAGCAGCATAATGAACAGCGTGTCGGTCTTGAGGAAACTCGCCGCCGTCATCGTGGAGCCGATGGCGAGTCCCAGGAACAACGTGGCAAAGTTGATGATCTCGTTCTGCGCGGCCTTGCTCAGCCGATCGACCACGCCGACTTCGCGCATCAAGTTGCCCAGCATCAACGTCGCGATTAGCGGCGCGGCGTCGGGCGCGATCAAACTAATGCCGATCGTGACCAAAATCGGAAACGCGATTCTGGCGCGCTTCGACACCGGCTTCGGCGCGTACTCCATCCGAATGAGCCGTTCCTTCTTGGTCGTGAGCAGCCGCATGATCGGCGGCTGGATGATCGGGATGAGGCTCATGTACGAGTACGCGGCGACTGCGATCGGGGCCAGCATGTGCGGCGCGAGTTTCGTCGCCACGAAGATCGAGGTCGGCCCGTCGATCGCGCCGATGATGCCGATCGAGGCCGCTTCGTTGATCTTGAAGCCCAACAGCGTAGCCAGGATCAGCGTGCCGTAAATGCCAAATTGCCCGGCCGCGCCCAACAGCACCATGCCGGGCTGCGCCAGCAGCGGGCTGAAGTCGATCATCGCGCCCACGCCGATGAAGATCAACAGCGGGAACAACTCGGTGGTGATGCCCGCGTCGTACAGCACCTTCATCAAGCCGGATTCATTCGACATGCCTAGGTTCGCGATGATGCAGCCAAAGCCGATCGGCAGCAGCAGGACCGGCTCGTATTCTTTCGCCACGGCCAGATAGATCAGCACCGTGCCGACGGCGATCATGATCGCATTGCCTGCTGTAAAATTCGTGAAGCCTTTAAGGAGATCGGGAAGGATAGTCGATAGGTCCATAGTCACCTCGCGCACATCGCGAGAAGTAACGAGTAACAAGTAATGAGTAATTACTCGTCACTCATTACTCGTTAGTAAACTCCATCAACACGTCGTGATGCTTCACGTGCTGCTGCGCGGCGACGCGCACCACGCCGATGGTGCCGGCGCGGCTGGCGCGAATGACGTTCTTCATCTTCATCGCTTCCAGCACACACAGTTCCTGCCCGTGCTTGATGGCGTCGCCCGCCTTAACGGCCACGGAAATGATCACGCCCGGAATCGGCGCGCGCACGGCTTTGGCGTTGTCGCCGCTGCTGGTGGGCGCGGCGGCCGGCGCAGCCGCTTTAGGCGCAGGTGACGCCTGTGGCGCGGCGGCCTGCAACGGCACGGCCTGCAATGGCACGGCGTGCGAGTGCGTCGACGGATGCGAGATGATGACTTCTTCGGGCCAGACTTCAAACGCTTCGCCTTCGACCACGGCCAT
>JACRBO010000853.1 GCA_016219235.1 Chloroflexota bacterium | reverse complement strand
GTCGGCATGATGACGCCTTTGCTGACGCGCAAGGCCACGGGCACGCGCACGACATCGACCCCATGCAGGTGCTCGGTGCGCGGCAGGGATTTATCGTACTGGGAGGTCAGCACCGTGACGCGATGACCACGCGCCGCCAGCGCACGCGCCAGCCGCTCGGCGTAGATCGTCAGGCCGCTGGTGTGCGGTCGATAGTAGGTCAGTGCAATCAGGACTTTCATGCCGAGGGAGTTCCCGAAGTCGAAGCCGTCGTCGCCGACGACGCCGTGACCGATCGAAGTTGAGCTTTCATCGACGCCCACGAACCGGCCTCACGCCACAACGCGAACGCGCCCATCAGGTCCATCACAATGATCTCCATCACGTGGAAGGCGATGGCAAAACTCAGCGCGGTGTTTTCGTTGATGCTGAAGACCAGCAGCGACAACTTGATGGCGGCCTGCAGCACGCCGATGCCGCCCGGCGTCGCCGGCAACAGCAACGCGAAGGTGCTGGTCACAGTCGTGAATAACGACACGATGAACGGTGGGTTGGGCACAAAGGCCAGCAGCGCCAGGTGAAACGTCACGGCTGAGGTGAGCCAACCGGCCACAGACCACAACACGATCATCAGCAAGGGTCTGCCCGGCTGTAAAACGGCGAAACCGTCCAGGATGTGAATGACACGCTGTAACCATGTCGCGGTGTGCAGGCGCGGAATCCGATCGAGGATTTGCTCGGCCCAGCGTTCCACGCGCACGCGCTGCCACACCAGGATCAGCATCACGATCAAAGCCGCACCGAAACCGAGTGCCGACAACTGTGCGCCTTGCAAGGCCCACTCGGGCAGGGGGACGCTGCCGCCCGCCAGCAGAAAGACCAAGATGCCCAGGACGGTCAGTACATCCAGCACGTGTTCGACGACGATTGTCGAGGCGGTGTGCGCGATCGTGACCGCGCCGCCGCGCGCGATGAAGATCGTGCGCGCCACTTCACCCAATCGCAAGGGAAACGTGTTGGTGATGAAGTAGCCGATCGAGAGGACACTGAACGCCCGCGCAAATGAGACGCGCGCCCGACGCTCGCCGTAGAGCCAGCGCCAGCGTTCGGCGCGGATCATGATCGCCACAATCAACGCGCCGGCCGCCGGCAGCAGATACCCGTAATTTGCCCGGGCCAGTGCTTCACCCAGTTGCTGCCATTCGATGCCGCTGAAGGCCAGATACAGAGCCAGCGCGCTGACGATGAAGCCGATCCAGATTTGCGGTTTACGCCACATCAGTTCCTCGAATTCATGATCTGCGGCGACTTTCTACACCGCAGAAGTCGCCGCAGAGACGTTGCCGATTATAGCATGACGATCAACGACTCGCAACGAATCGACGGCGCGTATGGTAAACTTCGGACATGGACTACCTGACTAAACTCGCAGCCCGTTCCTGGCAAAACCGCTCACCGTTGGGCTTGCGGCTGGATATTCCGGCAGCGAAAATGCCGCTGCCCTTCGCCCGCACCGATGATGCCATGCTGCCCTTCGCGCAAGCCCTCATCGACGCCACGCGCGATCTGGTCGCCGCTTATGTGATCGATCCCGCGTACTATTTCAGCGAAGGCGCACCCGGCATGATCGCGCTGGAGCGCATCACGCGCTATGTGCCAGACGACATCCCGATTGTGCTGGATACCCGTTTCGGCCCGCTCGGCGACAGCGTCGTTCACGCGGCGCGCGGCGCGTTTGAAGCCTTTCGCGCCGATGCTGTGACGTTCAGTGTACCGCCCGATCCGCGCACGCTGGATGCGTTCTTGAATTATCCGGGCAAACTGTTGTTCGTGCCGGGCGTGATCATCACAGCCGATGGATTGGGACAATTGATCGAAACCGGCAACGAACTGCGCTCTATGGCAACGGGTATGCCGTGCCTCATTCGGCACGCGGCCCGGCCCGATAAAACCGTTGCGCTGACCGGACCAACCGTCATCGAATCCGATTCGCGCCTCATCTACGCCTCGCGCCGCGACGACTTCGCCGAAGCGATGCGAGCCGCCGTGTTAGCCGCGCTCTAAAAACCAAGAGGCGAGTCGATTGACTGACTCGCCTCTTGCATCCTGCTTCTTGCATCCTGTTACACCAGCGTCAGAATCTCCGGCCCGTTAGACGTGATGGCGAGTGAATGCTCGTATTGCGCGGAGAGTGAACCGTCGGCGGTGCGCACGCCCCAGCGATCGGACATCAGGCGCGTTTCGGGTTTGCCCGCATTCACCATCGGCTCGATGGTGAAGACCATGCCCGTGCGCAACTTCATGCCGGTGCCGCGTTTGCCGATGTGTAGCACGGTGGGCGCCTCGTGGAGCTCACGGCCCAGACCGTGCCCGGTATACTCGCGCACGACCGAGAAGCCATTGACTTCCACGTGCCGTTGAATCGCAAAACCGATGTCGCCCAGCCGTCCGCCGTCACGCGCCTCTTGAATCGCCAGTTCCAGACTGCGCCGCGTCACGTCCATCAACTTTTGCGTCACGCCATTGACCTGGCCTACGGCGTAGGTCATGCACGAATCGCCGCACCAGCCCTTGTACAACACGCCGATGTCCACGCCGATGATGTCGCCGTCTTTCAAGACGTGTTTGGCCGTGGGGATGCCGTGACAGATCACCTCGTTGACGGACGCGCAAATCGTCGCGGGGAAAGGCGGAATATCGCGCGCGCCGTGCGGGATGTAACCTTTGTACAGCGGAATCGCGCCGTGCTTGCGGATATACTCTTCGGCCATGCGATCCAGATCAAGCGTGGTCACGCCCGGCACCACGTGCGGACGCAAGACTTCAAACGTCTCGGCCACCAGCCGTCCCGCCTCACGCATGATGGCGATCTGCTGCGGCGTTTTCAGTTCAATTGCCATTCAAGTACTCCGGGTAATGCATAGTGCGTAATTCATAGTGCATAATGCCGTGATGAGCCATTGGCATTATGCACTAAGCATTATGAATTATGAACTGCTTAATCTTCCCCCACCTTCAAAATCGCCATAAACGCTTCCTGCGGAACTTCCACCTGGCCCACCATCTTCATGCGCTTCTTGCCGGCCTTCTGCTTCTCCAGCAACTTGCGCTTGCGGCTGATGTCGCCGCCATAGCACTTGGCCAGCACGTCCTTGCGCTGCGCGCGCACGTTGGCGCGCGAGATGATCTTGCCGCCGACCGCAGCCTGAATCGGCACGATGAACATTTGCGGCGGGATCAGTTCCTTCATCTTCGAGACGATGGCGCTGCCTTTATTATAGGCCGAATTGCGATGCACGATCATCGCCAGCGCATCGACGACCAGCTCGTTGACGAGGATATCCATCTTCACCAGGTCTTCGGTGCGATAGTCCAGGAACGAATAGTCCATCGAGGCGTAACCGCGCGTCCGGCTCTTCAGGTGATCGTGAAAATCGATGATGAGTTCCGACAACGGCAGCGCGTAGGTGATCATGACACGCAGGGGATCGAGATACTCCATGCCCAGCTGTTCGCCGCGCCGCTTGATGACCAATTCCATCACCGTGCCGATATACTCGGACGGCGTGAAGATCTGCACCTTCATCCACGGTTCGCGGATCTCGTCGATGATGGACGGATCGGGCAGTTGGGCCGGAGAATCGATCGTGATGGCTTCGCCCGTCGCCAGCAGGATTTCGTATTCCACGCTGGGCGCAGTGGCGATGATGTCCAGATCGTATTCGCGTTCCAGGCGCTCCTGAATGATCTCCATGTGGAACAGGCCCAGAAAGCCGCAGCGGAAGCCAAAGTTGAGCGCCTGCGACGTTTCCGGCTCATAGATCAGGGATGCATCGTTGAGCTGCAATTTCTCCAGCGCGTCTTTCAGGAGCGGATAGTCATCGGTCTCGACCGGGTAGACGCCGGCAAAGACCATTGGTTTGACGGGCCGATAACCGGGCAGCGGATTGGTCGTGGGATTGGCCGCCGCCGTGATCGTATCGCCCACGTGGCAATCGCGAATGGTCTTCATGCCGGTGGCGATGTAACCGACTTCCCCGGCCTCGAGCTGGCCCGTGGCTTTCATCGTGGGCGCAAAGATGCCGATCTCCATCGGGTCGGCTTCGATGCCGGTGGCCATCAATCTGATCTTCGTGCCCAGATCGATCGTGCCGTCGATCACGCGCACGTAAGCGATGACGCCCTTGTACGTGTCGTAGTGCGTGTCGAAAATCAAGGCGCGCGGCGACCCGGTCGGTGTGCCTTTCGGCGGCGGCACGTCGCGCACGACCGCTTCCAGCAGCGGGCCGATGCCGACGCCTTCCTTGGCCGAGACGCGCAGGACGTCTTCCGGTTTGCCGCCCAGGATGTGCGTCACTTCGGCGGCGACCTCGTCGGGCCGCGCAGATGCCAGATCGATCTTGTTGAGCACCGGCACGATCGATAGATCGGCGTCGATCGCCAGATAGAGATTCGCCAGCGTTTGCGCTTCCACGCCCTGCGTCGCGTCGATGACGAGGATCGCGCCCTCACACGCATACAGCGCGCGGCTGACTTCGTAGGTAAAGTCCACGTGGCCGGGCGTGTCGATCAAGTTCATCTCATACTCTTCGCCGTTCAGCGCGGTGTAGCGCATGCGTACAGCGGAGGCCTTGATCGTGACGCCTTTTTCGCGTTCGAGGTCCATCGTGTCCAGCACTTGAGCGCTCATCTCGCGCGGGGTCAGCGTGCCGGTCTGTTCCAACAGCCGATCGGCCAGCGTGGATTTGCCGTGATCGACGTGTGCAATGATGCAGAAATTGCGGATATGTTGTTCGTCCATAGCGGGGAGATTATACCGCAAACGAAAGAGACCTGATAGGCTTTGAATCAATCAGGTCCCGGTTGCTGTGATGAAGACCTCGGAGGTTTTAACGGCCCGGCGGGCCTCGCTGGCTGGCTAACTCGATCGACTGACGGTCACTGCCTGACGGTCACTGAAAACCTCCGAGGTCTTGCCGCCGCGTCATCACGCCCCGCTCAACAGCATAGCCAGTTGCGCGGCCTGTGAACTGTGCACCAGCGCCTGCACTTCATCCAGCGGCTCAAAGACGAGCTCGCCCTGAGGCAGAATGACCTGCCCCCGCCGCGTGACGACCGTCAGCACGCAGTCCGGCGGCAACTGGATGTCGCGCAACGCTCGCCCCACAATCGCCGCGCGCGGATGCACCTTTTCTTCCACCAGCGCGAACTTGCCCTGGCGCAGTTTCAACCGCGTGATCATATCGCCCAGCGACATCTCTTCCGCGATGACGCGCGCGATCAGATCGGCCTGATTCAACGCCGCATCGACGCCCATCTCCGGTGTGAACAGCCAGCCGTTGCGCGGATTGTTGACGCGGGCGATGACGCGCGGCACGTGAAATTCAAATCGGCCCAGCGTGGTGACGACGAGGTTCGTTTGATCGTCACCCGTCACCGCGGCCAGCACCTCGGCCCGATCGATCCCGGCGGCTTCCAGACCCTGCGGCGTGCTGCCGTCCGCACCTAAGATTGTCGCTGCGGGCAATTCTTGTTGCAGCGCCGCCAGCAGTTCTGGCCGGTGTTCGATGATAGTGACGCGCTGGCCTTCGCCCAGCAGGATGGATGCCAGTTGTGCGCCGGTCTTGCCGCCGCCGACTACGACTACAAACATGCTCAGCCTCCCAGCCACTCTTCGATGCGGTCCAGCGCCTCGGCCAGCACCGCCAGATGCACGACATCCCCGGTTTGAAACTCCGTGCCCGAGAGGGGCAGCAGGGCGCGATCGCGCCGCGTGATCGCCGTCACGAGAATTTCCCCTGGCACGTTGATGTGCTTCACGGTGCGCCCGATCCAACCCGGCGGCGTCTCGATCGAGATCACCACCACTTCGCCGCCGCCGAACGTCAGCACCGGATCGAGTTCGCGATGCGTCAGCAGTTCCTGAATGCGCTGCGCCCCCCACGTCGTCGACGAGATCGTGACTAAGCCCAAACGTTGATAGACTTCGGCGCGGCTGGGTTCGTAGAGGCGCGCCACCACGCGCGGCACGTGAAAGATGTTGCGCGCGATGCGGGCCGCCACGATGTTGGCATTATCCGATGAACTGGTCGCGGCGAACGCATCCGCGTCTTCGATGCCCGCTTCCAGCAGCACCTCGCGATCGAAGCCCACGCCCAATACGCGGCGGCCTTTGAAATCCGCCCCCAGCCGATCGAGCGCGGCGGCGTCGTAATCGATCACCGTGACGTGATGCCCGTCGTCGGCCATCAGCCGCGCTACCTGTTCACCCACGCGGCCGCAGCCCATGATAATCACTTTCATAAAACCTACTCCTGTTGCATCCGCAGAGCGGGCTCCGTGCGCAGCCTCCCCGTGGGACACGCCCGCGTACCCGGCGGCGTAGGAGCCGCCTCTGCTTACACCCACTGCGTGCAGTGCGGTGTGACGCCTGACTGGGTTAAGTAAGTCACTCAACCTCGATCAATTCCTCGATCGATCGCAATTGCCCGGCCTCACGCCGCCGCGCGATGGCTTTGCGGCCGCGATCGAGCAGGAACACGATCGGGCCGAACCACACTAGCGCGCCCCAATACTCCAGCGGAATCGGCACGTGCTCAAATAAAGTGTTCAGCCCCGGCACGTAGATCAGGGCCGCAATCATCACGACACTAAGCCCCAGCCCGGCCAACAACCAACGATTGCTGAACCAGCCCATGACGTGTACTTTATCCGTTTCGGTGCGGCACGTCAATGCGCTGCCCAACTGCGCCATGACGACACTGGCGTGAAAGACCGTCGTCGCCAGCATCGAGACGGCGGCAAACTCCACACCAACGCGCTGTTCGGGTAATAGCAGATCGAAGCGCGGCAGATTCAGCCAGTCGGTGTAACCGGCTGCGGCATAGACCGCGAAGAACGCGCCAAACGCCAGCACTGTTTCGATCGGTCCCAGCCACGCGAACGCGCGCAGCACCAACGCGCGATCGATCAACGGGTGATCGCGGCGGCGCGGCGGCCGACGCATGACGTTGGGTTCGGGCCGCTCGATGCCCAACGCCAGCGCGGGCAGCAGATCGGTGCCCAGATCGATGGCGAGAATTTGCGCCACCGTCAACGCCAGCGGAATATCGAACAACGCCATGAAGACAAACGGCATAATCTCCGGCACGTTGCTGGCAAAAATGTAGGTGATGAACTTGCGGAGATTGTCATACACCGCGCGGCCTTCTTCAATGGCGCGCGGGATGGCCGTAAACTGATCGTCGGTGATGATCACGTCGGCCGCTTCCTTCGCCACGTCCGTGCCGGTGATCCCCATCACAATGCCGATGTCGGCCTTGCGTAAGGCGGGCGCATCGTTGACGCCGTCGCCGGTGACAGCCACCACTTCGCCGCGGTGTTGAAAAGCATTGACCACGCGCAACTTATGCTCCGGCGCCATGCGCGCAAAAATGATCTCATTCGCCAGCGCGGCCTTCAAATCCTCGTCGCTGAGTTCATCGACATCTGCGCCCGTCATGATCTGAGGCTGCGCTGTACTCAACAGGCCGATGCGGCGCGCGACCGATTCGGCCGTCAGGCCATAATCGCCGGTGATCATCACCAATCGAATGCCCGCTTGCCGACAGACTTTCACGGCGGCGGCCACGTCCGGGCGCGGGGGATCCATCATCGAGGCTAACCCGATAAACGTTAGATCGCGCTCGATCCTTTCGGGCGTATATGTGCCCGATCGGGCCGGCAACTCTCGACGGGCCAGCGCCAGCACGCGCAGCGCGTGGCGCGCATCGGCATCGTTTGCGGCCAGAATCTCGGCTCGCAGCGCGTCGTCCAACTCGCGCACTTCGCCGTTGATCAAAATCCGCGTACACAGTTGCAGCACTTCTCTGGGCGCGCCTTTGACGATGGCGACCTCGCCGGTGCTGTTGCGATGGATCGTGCTCATGCGCTTGCGGCGCGCTTCAAAGGGCAGTTCGTGGATGCGGGGATAGCGCGTGGTGATCTGCGTTTCGCTGAGGCCGCCTTTCAAGGCCAGCACGCGCAGCGCCGCTTCGGTTTGATCGCCCAGACTCGTCCACAACGGCCGATCGGGTGTGGGCGGATTCAATCGGGAGTTGTTGCACAGCCACGCGGCATTCATCAGCGCCATCACATCGCCTTTGATCGCGCCGATCGGTTTCGGCTCGAAATCGCCGTGCGGTTCATAACCTACACCGGAGACAGTGAAGCGCTGACCGCCAACCCACACGCTGCGCACCGTCATCTGATTCTGCGTCAACGTGCCGCTCTTGTCGGTGCAGATCACCGACGTATGACCAAGCGTGTCCATCGCGGCGAGTTCTTTCACGATGACGCCACGCCGCGCCAATCGTTGGACGGCCATTGCCAAAGTCAGCGTCGTGGTGGGGACCAGACCTTCCGGGATGACGGCGACGATCAGGCCCGTGGCGAGAATCAACGCTTCCGGGATCGACATTTGCAGATCGAAGGCGCTGACGACGAAGGCGATCACGCCCAACCCGATCGCCACCAGCGTGATCCGGCGTGTCACGCGCTGCATCTGCTGCTGCAAGGGACTGGGCGCATCGACGACGGATTGAGTGAGTCTGGCGATGCGGCCGAACTGCGTCAACATGCCGGTGGCGTACACCACCGCCCGACCGGTCCCCGACACGATCGAGGTTCCCGCAAAAATGAGGTTGGGTCGTTCGATGTCCGTCAGCCCGTCGCGCAATGAAGCATCGGCGGACTTGCGCGCGGGTAACGCCTCGCCGGTGAGGGTCGAGTTGTTGGTGCGCAGGCCGAATTCTTCGATCAGGCGCGCATCGGCGGGGACGTTGTCGCCTTCGGCGAGGATCAGTACATCGCCGGGGACAAGTTCACTGGTGGGCAGCATCACTTCTGCGCCATCGCGCCGTACTCGCGCAAACGAAGGGAGCAGTTGCTTCAGCGCGCCCACGGCTTTTTCGGCGCGATATTCGCCCCAGTAGGAAAACGCGCCATTGACGATGACCACGCCGCCGATGATGAGGCCCAGCAACGGGCGGCCGCTGATGATCGTGAGGATGCTGGCCGCCCAGAGCAGCAGCGCCATCGGATGCGCCACGTAGCCGAACAATTTTCGCCAGCGCGGCACGGCGGGCGGCTCGGCCAGCACGTTGCGCCCGTACAGCGCCACGCGCGCCCCGGCCTCGGTCGCACTCAAACCTTGCGGCGAGGTTTCGAGGTTGGCGTAGACATCCGTCGGGCGCAGCGTGTAGATCGGAACGGCCATGATCTTCGATCAATCACAGCAGGTTGATCAATCCGTGATCAACCTGCGTGATGCTCAGGGTTTATCCGTGGCCGGCGGAGTGGGAAATTCCCGATCAATGCCCGTGGGCTGAGCGGTTTGTTTCGGCGCACCGCCCAATCGGGGTTCGACCACCGATTCAGAAGCCAGGTATTGATCGATGAACGAGGGCGCGTCCGGGTGATCGGTATGGAGCGCGTGATCGTAATCGCCGGCGGCGATGGGGACTTCATACCGGACCGGTCGCCGGACTCCCACCAATGCGAACAAACGTGAGATGCCCATCAGGACGGCGTAGCGATACTCCTGCATCTTCAACGACTGCCATTCCACGATGGACGCCATCGACCCCTGCACGCGCGCCTTGTCGCGCACGATGCGTTGAATCTGCCGCGGATTGCGGAAGCCCAGCGGTGACAGGAGCAGGGCGTGCGCCAACAGCGCCAGAATGCTGAACGAGATCAACACGACCCAGCCGCCTTCTTCCCATTTGCCGACGATCTGTCCGACGAAGATGATCGCGGCCAGTGCGGTGGCGACACTGGCGCCGAACATGCCCCAGGTGCGACGGCGGCCGGTGAAGGTATGCTTGACGTGCTGCCGGACCGCCAGGCCCATCACCGTAATGGGCATGAACACACCGACGCCATAGAAGGGCACAGCCTTCGATGTCTCGCCGCGCACCAGGAACATGATCAACACCGCCAGCCCAAACGTGATGGTGACCGAGCGTGTAAACGTGCCGCGCGGATCGCGATACACGATCACTTCGGGGATCTCGCCGATCGCCACGTCGCGCCATTCGGTGGCCTGCGCGTCCTGAAAAGCCGTCATCGACGCGGCAGCCAACAACGCTACGGCCAAAAATTGATACGCCCAGAACAGGACATCGCCGCCCGGAATTTGACCGAAGCCGATGAAGGCCAGGTTGCCCACCAGCGTGCGGCCCAGCGTGCCGTCAAATACGTCGAAGCGAATGGCGAAGAACGTTAGAAACAGCGTGGTCAACCCGCCGTAAAACAGGAACGACGTTTGCACGAAACGGCCGATACCGCTCTTGCCGCTGTAGAAATTCCAGATCGCCTTCAAGCGTGGCAGCCGTTGCTTGCCCCACTTCACGATACCGGCATCTTCATCAATCATGAATTGAATGCCGTTCGACACCGCTTCCAGACCGGTCAGGGCTACCATGCCCTTCATCGAAGCGGTCAGCATATGCAAGAGCGCCTGCCCCAGCGACACCACAGCCGGCGCTTCTGTCGCGGGCACGGCCGGCACGCCTCTGGCGTTGGCGACGATCAAACCAATCGCCATGGTCACGGTCAGCATCACGAAGATGCCCAGCAGCGTAAAGACCACGCGCGCCGATTCGCCCCGGCCCCGGATCGTCAGATACCAGGTGACGAACGCCAACGCCGCGCCCAGGGCAAAATGCCAGAACCAGTCCGTGCCATACGCGCCC
>JACRBO010000858.1 GCA_016219235.1 Chloroflexota bacterium | reverse complement strand
CTGTACCGGCAATTCCGCCCGCAGCCAGATGGCCGAAGGCCTGCTGCGCCACTTCGCAGGCGATCAGTTCGAAGTCTACAGCGCCGGCCTTGAACCCAGGACCGTCAATCCGTATGCCATCCAGGCTATGCAGGAAATCGGCCTCGACATCAGTACCCAGCAGTCGAAAAGCGTCATTGAATATCTGGGGCATGTGCATATGGGTACCGTCATCACGGTCTGCAGCAACGCCGAAGAGCGCTGTCCGATCTTTCCCTTCAGCACGCGGCGGCTGTACTGGCCGTTTGAAGACCCGGCGGCGTTTGTGGGTACGCCCGACGACACGCTGAGCAAATTCCGCGAAGTGCGCGATCTGATCAGCGCCCGCCTGCAAGGGTGGCTGACTAATGAGGAGGGCATCACGTCGCGCCCGCTGCCAACTCTGCCGTCCGCCGCGTAACTGACGCCCGTCGCCGGATCGGGTGACATCCGCAAGTTGCCGCCCCGGTTGTTTTCGAGTACACTCGCCGCATGGAGGTCGCTATGCGGCGTTTGTTGTTGTTCGCCATCGTGACTGGACTACTAACCGGCTGTGCGTCGACGGCATCCGCGTCGATCATTAACCTCAACGATCTGCAGCCGCTGCCCGATCGGCCCGCGACCGATGTCGTGCCGCTGCGCGTGGCGGTGGGCGCGGTCACTTCGCCGCAGGGCACCGTCGATTCGTACGCGCCGCTGCTCGACTATCTCGAACGCAAACTCAATCGCCCCGTCGAATTGGTGCAGCGCCGCACTTATGCCGAAGTCAACGATCTGGTGGAGACCGGCTTTGTGGATGTCGCCTTTGTCTGCACCAGCGCCTACCTCATCGGTCAGCGCGACTTCAACATGCAGCTGCTCGCCGCGCCGGAAGTCGATGGCGAAACAGTCTATTACTCGGTGTTGATCGTGCCCGCGACGAGTGAGGCGCACAGCATGGCCGATCTGCGCGGCAAGGTCTTCGCTTTCACCGATCCGATGTCGAACACCGGCCACAACTTTCCAAAATATCTGATCAAACAGTTGGGCGAAACAGCCGAGTCATTTTTCTCGCGCACCTTCTTCACCTACAGCCACGATGATGCGATCCGCGCGGTGGCCTCCGGGCTGGCCGATGGCGCGGCGGTCGATAGTCTGGTGTACGATTACGCCATCGAGCGCGAACCGGAACTGGCCCAACGCACCAAGATCATCTTCCGCTCTGAACCATTCGGCATTCCGCCGGTGGTGGCTGGCCCGCAAGCCCGACCGCAGATCGTGGCCGAGGTGCGCAATCTACTGATCGGGATGGCGGTCGATACCGAAGGACAGCATGTCTTGAGCGGCCTCAACATCGATCGCTTTGTCACCGTCGAAGATCGCATCTATGATTCGGCCCGCCAACTCGAAACGCAAGTCGTCGCCACGCCATGAACCGCGAGCAGTTATTTGAAAAATTCTGGTCTATCGCCGGCGCGGTTAGTGTCCGCACCAAGATTCTGGGCATGGCGCTGGCGCTCGTCGTGCTGCTGGGCGTAGGCGTCACGCTGCAAGTGCGCGCAACACTCGCTTACGTCATGGTGGAAAATTTACGCGAGCAAAGCGTGTCCATCGCGCGCGATGTGGCCGCCCGCAGCGCCGACCCCATCCTGATCAACGATCTCTTCACCCTGCAACAGCTGCTGCGCGACACACAGGCCAACAATCCCGACGTGCGCTACGCCTTTGTGCTCGACACGCAAGGCCACGTCCTGGCCAGCACATTTGAACAGGGCTTTCCACTTGAACTGCTGGCATCCAATACGGTCACGCCCGACGAACATCACCGCCTCACCCAACTGGCGACCGATGAAGGCGCCGTCTGGGATACCGCCGTTCCGATCTTCAACGGGCGGACCGGGGTCGCGCGCGTGGGCCTATCGGAAACGCGGCTGCAAGCCACGCTCAATTCGATCACGACGCAGTTGTTGTTGACGACGGTCGTCGTCTCGGCGATTGGTATCCTGGCGGCCACCGTGCTCACGATTATTCTCACGCGCCCGATCGTTTCACTGGTCCGCGCGGCGCAGGCGGTGGGCCGGGGCGATTTCTCGCAGCACGTTCAACGCTGGGCCGATGACGAGATCGGCGAATTGAGTGAGGCGTTCAACGCCATGACCGCAGGGTTGGGCCGCGCCGAGAAGGAACGCGCCGAACGCGAACAGCAGCGCGCCTACTACCTGTCGCAGATCATCGCCGCGCAGGAAGACGAACGCAAGCGCATCGCGCGCGAACTGCACGATGAGACGGGCCAGGCCCTGGCGTCGCTGATGGTGGGCTTGCGCAACGTCGAAGAAGCGCCCACCGACGACGAACTGCGCCGCCGCCTGAACGAGCTGCGCCAGATCACGGCGGACACGCTGGAAGACGTGCGGCAGATGTCGATCGATCTGCGGCCGTCGGTGCTGGACGATCACGGGCTGGTGGTGGCTCTCACGCGGTATACTCAGGACTACAGTGCGCGGCATCAAGTACCGGTCGATTTTGAAACAGTCGGCCTCAATGGCGAACGGCTGTCGCCGCCGATCGAAACCGCGTTGTATCGCATCGTGCAGGAGGCGCTGACCAACGTCGCCAAATATGCGAGTGCGCAACACATCAGCGTACTGCTGGAAAAACGCAGCGATCAGATCAGTGCGATCGTCGAAGACGACGGGCGCGGCTTTGACGTTGAGTTGACTTTGTCGCCAACTGCCTCGAATCGACGCCTGGGCCTGTATGGCATGCGCGAACGCGCCGCGCTGCTGGGCGGCACGCTCACGATCGAATCGCGGCCCGGCGGCGGAACGAGTGTGTTTGTGAGAATTCCGATGATGAGTGACGAGTAACTTAGCTATGGTAGATTCGTCATTGCGAGCATCCTGAGCGGAGCAGCGTCTTTTTGCTGTGGAGTCGAAGGATGCGAAGCAATCCCAATGGTGATCAGCCGGAGATTGCTTCGTCAGCCGCACACAACGCGGCTTCCTCGCAATGACGGTGGTGATGACGATGACAGAAAAACGCATTCAAGTGTTGTTGGCCGATGATCATGCCGTCATGCGGGCAGGACTGCGGCTGCTGATCGACAATCAAGCGGATATGCATGTGGTGGGCGAAGCGGGTGACGGCCTGCAAGCCATCGATCAAGCGGCGGCTCTGCAACCCGACGTGATCTTGCTCGATCTGACGATGCCCAAGATCGACGGCCTGACCAGCTTGAAGCAGATCCGCGAACGCGCGCCACGCGCGCGGGTGCTGATCTTAACGATGCATGCGGACGAGCAGTACTTGCGTGAGGCGCTTAGCCGGGGCGCGAGCGGTTACGTCGTGAAGCAGGCGGCCGATCAGGAAGTGCTGTCGGCCATCCGCGCCGTGATGCGAGGCGAGCTGTATATTCACCCGTCGCTGACGAAGGCGCTGCTCGGCGATCTCGTAAAAGAGCCGGGGCCGATCGGGCCGCGGGAACCGATCGAGTTGTTGAGCGACCGCGAACTGCACGTCATCAAGCAAGTGGCGCGCGGCTACACCAATCAAGAAGTCGCCGAGAAGTTATCGCTCAGCGTGAAGACCGTCGAGACCTATCGCGCGCGGGCGATGGAAAAATTGGGCCTGACCAGCCGCGCGGCGTTGGTGCGCTACGCGATGGAACAGGGCTGGTTGAATGAGTGAAGACTTGCCAGCCTACGTCACGGGAGCACTGCACCGCATGTGTTGCGAGCGTAGTTCGCCAAGCGCGCCTCCGCCGCTGTGCGGCGGGTAAGGCGTGCGAAGCAATCTCCGTGACCACCAGCAAGTACCGCTGCCCGCAGAGGGGATTGCTTCGTCGCACACAACGCTCCTCGCAATGACGGGTCTCGTCTTGTCAGGCTTTCCCCGACAGCCCGCTTCGAAGTAACTGGTTTTCCCCGACAGGCTGCGCCGTTTCAGCGGGTTTTCCCTGCTACACATCCACCTTGATCTGACATAGACTACCCTCCAGAGTTGATACCTCAAGGAGGGAATCGCTATGAGTGATGCACCGCAGAAGCAGGATGTGCTGGTGCGCATGCAAGCCGACCTCAAGCGCGCGTTGGACAAACCCAAGAATCAGCGCCGCTGGGTGATGGTGCTTGATCTGCGCAAGTGCGTGGGCTGCCACGCCTGCACGATCTCGTGTGTGGCCGAGAACAAGCTGCCACCCGGAGTCGTGTACCGCCCGGTGTTGGAAGACGAGATCGGCACGTACCCCAATGTGACCCGCCGCTTCATCCCCCGCCCGTGCATGCAATGCGACAATCCGCCCTGCACCGATGTGTGCCCGGTGAATGCCACGTACAAGAACGAAGATGGCGTGGTGATTGTCGACTACAACCAGTGCATCGGCTGCCGCTATTGCGTTACGGCCTGCCCGTATGCGGCGCGCACCTTCGACTTCGGCCAGACGTACACGGCCGGGACGGCGGAAGCAGCCGGCTTAATCGTGGGGCAATCCATCGCCGACGACTACGAGCGCGCCGCGAGCTTCGAATATGGCGAAGCGCACGCGCGCACCAGCGGCGAAGAATCGCCCATCGGCAATGTGCGCAAGTGCCACTTCTGCCTGCATCGTCTGGCAGTCGGTATGCTGCCGTCCTGCACGACGACGTGCATCGGCCGCGCCACCTATTTCGGCGATGCCAATGACCCCGACAGTGTCGTGTCGGAATTGGTCGCCAGCCCCAACGTGATGCGGCTCAAGGAAGAATTGGGCACCGAGCCGCGCGTCTATTACCTGCTGTAATTGTTGATTGATGATTGCTGAATGCTGATTGAACCGATTCAATCAGAAATCAAAAATCAGCAATCAGCAATTCACAAGGAGGACACGATGACTTTCAAAAGAATTCTCTACACTCTATGTATTCTGGCTTTGTTGTTTGGCGCGTGGGGTGTGGTCGATCGGTTGAGCACCGGCCATCAGGATGCCAACTACGGGTCGTATGTAGTGTGGGGCCTGTGGGTGGCAATGTATCTGTTTTTTGCGGGCACGGCAGCGGGTAGTTTCATGTTCGCTACGCTCGATTTCTTGTTCAATATCAAGTTGTTCAAGGGCACGGGCAAAGTGGCGTTGTGGACGGGGCTGGTGAGCCTGGCCGCCGCGCTGTTGTCGATCTGGCTGGACCTGGGTCACATGGAGCGCATCTGGAAAGTGTACTTCCAGGCCAACTTCAACTCAGTCATGGCGCAGATGGTGTGGGGCTACACCGGCTTCGGCTTGCTGCTGCTGGCCTCATTGGTGCTGGCCACGCGCAACGCCGAAAGCAAGGCGCTGCGATTGCTGATGATCATCGGCGTGCCGGTGTCGTTGTTTGTCAGCGGCGCGGTCGGTGCGCTGCTGGGCGTAAATGCGGGCCGCGCCTTCTGGCATGTGGGCCTGCTGCCCGTGCAGTTCCCGATCTTCTCGTTAGCCTCCGGCTTCGCGGCGATGCTGGTGGTTGTCGGTTTGTTCGGCCCGAAGAGTGAGAGCCGCCCGCAGTTGTTGTGGGTGATGAGTCTGGCGACCGTCGTGCTGCAAATCGTGAAGCTGTATTTCCTGTGGGCCGACTTCTCGCAGAGCATGTACGCCAATGTGCCGCAGAATGTGGCGGCGGTGAATCAAGTGCTGTACGGGTCATACGGCTGGGTGTTCTGGATCGGGCAGCTGCTCATCGGTTCGATCATTCCCATCCTTGTACTCACCCAGAAGAAACTGGCGACGCACAACGGCTGGGCGGGCACGATGGGCGTGCTGGTGCTGATCGGGTTTGCGATCGCGCGCGCCAACATCGTTTTCCCGGCATTGACCGTGCCCGAGCTCGATGCGCTGACCACGGCGTTCAGCGGCCCGCATCTCTCGTTCGATTATTTCCCCAGCCTGATGGAGTGGGCGGTCACGATCGGGATTAGCGGTCTGGCCGTGCTCGCCTTCCTCATCGGCACCGATCGCTTGAAATTACTGCGCACGGAGGTGGCATGATGAGTAGCAAGAGGCAGGACGCAGGAGGCAAGATGCAGGAGGCAAACCTGTTGAACCCTGAAGTGACTCGGCGCACATTTCTCAAGGCCAGCGCGGCGGTAGGTGGCACAGCGGTCTTTCTGGGCGCACTGCCCGAAGTTCAGAAGGCTATGGCCGTCATCGACGGTCAACCGACCTACGCCCTGGGTCAGGCGTCGAACCAAATCTACACCATCTGCCAGCAGTGCAACACGCAGTGCGGCATCAAGGTGAAGTTGCTCGATGGTGTCGCAGTGAAGATCGACGGTAATCCGTATTCGCCGTGGAATCTGGTGCCGCACCTCGACTACAAGACCTCGCTCAACGACACGGCCATCATCGACGCGCCGTTGTGCCCCAAAGGGCAAGCGGGCTTGCAAGCCGTGTACGATCCGTATCGCATCACCAAGGTGCTCAAGCGCGCGGGCCAACGCGGCGAGAACAAGTGGGTGTCGATCTCGTTCGAGCAGGCGATCACCGAAATCGTCGAAGGCGGCAAATTGTTTGCCAACGTTCCCGGCGAAGAGAATCGGGAAGTCGAGGGCTTGCGACAACTGCGCGCCATGACCGACGCCAAAGTGATGAAGGCCATGAGCGGCGCGGTCAAGGCGATCTGGGCGGAAAAGGACAAGGACAAGCGGCAGGCGCTGCTCGATAAATTCAAGGTGGATTTCGCCGCCGATCTCGATAAGCTGATCGATCCCGATCATCCCGACTTCGGCCCGAAGAACAACCAGATTCTGTATTTCTGGGGGCGCAAGAAAGGTGGCCGCAGCGACATCGCGCATCGCTTCTTCGGCTCCGGGCTGGGCACTACCAATCGGCACGGCCACACCACAGTGTGCCAGGGCAGCCTGTATTTTGCAGGCAAGTCGATGTCCGATCAATGGGACAATGCCACGGGCAAGTTCACCAATGGTGTTAAAGCCTACTGGCAAGGCGATCCCGCTTCGGCCTCGTTCGTGGTCTTCGTCGGCGCGTCGCCGTTCGAGGGCAACTACGGCCCGACCAACCGCGTGCCACGCATTACCGAGCGGTTGGCCAGTGGCGAGTTGAAGTTCGCCGTGATCGATCCGCGTTTGTCGAAGATTGCGGGCAAGGCGTGGAAGTGGCTGCCCAACAAGCCCGGCAGTGAAGCCGCCATTGCGCTGGCGATGATTCAGTGGATCATCACGAATCAGCGCTTCGATGCGAAGTATTTGGCCGCTGCCAACGCCGCTGCCGCGAAGAAGGCGGGCGAGCCGACGTGGAGCAATGCCGTGTGGCTGGTCAAGATCACCGACGGCAAGCCGGGCAAGTTCCTGCACGGCAGCGATCTGAAACTCGTCGAGAAGAAGGAAGAAGAGAAAGACGGCAAGAAAGTTGTCACGTATGTGACCACCGATGGCACGGTCTTCACCACCGATCCCTTTGTCGTGGCCGATGCCGATGGCAAGCCGTTGCTGTTCGATCCGAATGACGCCGAAAACGCTGCCGTGGCGGGGCAACTGCTCGTCAACGGCAAGGTCGGCGAGTTCGATGTGAAGAGCAGCCTGCAAATCCTGCTCGAATCCTCGCAACAGCACACGATCGAGGAGTGGGCCGAGATTGCGGGACTGCGCGCGAAAGACATCACGGATCTCGCCTTCGAGTTCACCTCGCACGGCAAGAATGCCTGCTTCGACATCCATCGCGGCGTCAGCCAGCACACCAACGGTTACTTCAACGTCATCGCGTGGAACAACCTGGGCCTGCTGATCGGCAATTATGACTGGCGCGGCGGACAGGTCTACGCGAGCACGTACGATCTATCGGGCGCGAAGGCCGAAGGCCCGTTCCTGTTCAGCAAGGCCGATCCCGGCGCGTTGGCGCCGTTCGGCATCAGCCTCATTCGCCACGACGTGAAGTATGAGGACACCACGATCTTTGCGGGCTACCCTGCCAAACGCAACTGGTATCCGCTGGCCTCGGACATCTACGAGGAGATCATCCCCTCGGCGGGCGATGCGTATCCGTACCCGATCAAAGCGGTGTTCAGTTACATGGGTTCGCCGGTGTATTCGCTGCCGGCGGGCAACACGTGGATCGACATCCTGCGCGACGTGAACAAGATTCCGCTGTACGTCACCAGCGACATCGTCATCGGCGAAACCAGCATGTACGCGGACTACATCTTCCCCGATGTGACGTATCTGGAGCGCTGGGAGTTTGGCGGCTCGCATCCGTCGATCACATTCAAGGTGCAGGGCGTGCGCCAACCCGCGATCGCGCCGTTGACGGGCACGGTCACGGTGTACGGCCAAGAGATGGCACTGCAATTCGAAGCGTTGCTGCTGGCGATGGCGGAGAAACTCGGCTTGAAGGACTTCGGCCCAAACGGTCTGGGTGAAGGCGTGAACTACACCCATCCCGATGATCTCTATCTGCGCATGGTGATGAACCTGGCATTTGGTGAAAAGAAAGACGGCACGGACGCTGTGCCCGATGCGAGTCCCGAAGAAATTCAGACCTTCATCGATGCACGCAAGTATCTGCCGAAGGGTGTATTCGATGAAGCGCGCTGGAAGGCGATCGCGGGTGACTTGTGGCCGAAGGTCGTGACGGTGCTCAATCGCGGCGGCCGTTTCATGGCTTACGAGAAGGGCTATCCCGGCGACGGCGTGCGGCCCGGTTCATTCGACGAACCGTACGTCGTCCCCACCGGCACGAAGTTCGGCAAGTTGATCAACATGGATCTGGAGAAGACGGCAGGCGTGAAGCACAGCGGCACGGGCAAGAGCCTGCCCGGCGTGCCGACGTACATCGAGCCGTACATGGGCTTTGATGGCAAGGTCATCGACGACGCGAAAGACGGCTACGATCTGAAGATGATCACCTACCGCGAAATCGCGCAGACCAAGAGCCGCACGCAGGGCAACTACTGGCTCAAGGCGCTGCTGCCGGAGAATTTCCTGCTGATGAACACCGTCGATGCGGTGGCGCGGGGTTTACGTGACGGCGAACAGATCAAGATCACCTCGGCCAGCAATCCGGAGGGCGTGTGGAATCTGGGCACTGGCGCGCCGCTGCCGATTGTTGGCAAGGTCAAAGTGGTGGAAGGCATGCGGCCCGGCGTCGTCGCTTTCGCGCTGGGCTTTGGGCACTGGGCCTATGGTGCGCGCGACGTAGTCATCGACGGCCAGACCATCAAGGGTGATGCGCGGCGGTTGGAAGGCTTCCACGCCAACGCGGCCATGCGCGTCGATCCGCTGGTGACCAATACCACGCTGTTCGATCCGGTCGGCGGGAGCGCGGTGTTCTATGACACGCAAGTGAAAGTGTCGCAGGCGTGACCAGATGACACGATGACATGATGACAGGGTGACAGGGTGACAAGGTGATCGATCATCAGGATCACCTTGTCACCTCTTCATCCCTTCACCCCGTCATCTTGTCATCTCTTCGCCTTGTCATCTTGTCAGGAGGAAAACATGCCCTTCCATCTCGGCGGTACGGAACTGATCATCATCCTCGTCATCGTCATCTTGCTGTTTGGTGTAAACCGGATTGGCAAGATCGGCGGCGAACTGGGCAGAGGTATCCGCGAGTTTCGCGCCGGAATCAGTGGTGATGCAAATGCCCGGACAGATACGAAATAAGCCACGAGACTCGACCTGTATGCCGACTACACTGTCCCAGCTGCTCGAAACTTCGGTGGCACGACACAGCCACCTGTGTCCGCGGCAGGTGCTGGGTGCGCGCATCGGTCTGGCGGGCGCGGCGGCGTTGAATCTCGATCTGCCGCGCAATGACACCCGGGCTTCCAGCCCAAGTGCAGGCAAGCGACTCCTGATCATCATCGAGACGGACGGCTGTTTCGCGGATGGCATCGAGGCGGCTACCGGCTGCACGATCGGCCATCGCACCCTGCGCGTGGAAGACTACGGCAAGATCGCGGCGACGTTCATCGATGTGAAGACTGGTCAGGCAGTGCGTGTCGCGCCGCGCCTAGATGTGCGCGAGCGGGCCTACCTCTGCGCGCCGGACGAACCTCGTCACTACTTCGCGCAACTTAAAGCGTATCAGGTCATGCCCGATTACGAGTTGTTGTCGATCCAACCCGTACAACTCACTGTGCCCATCGAAGCCATCATCAGCCGCGCCGGGGTGCGCGTGAATTGCGACGTTTGCGGCGAGGAGATCATTAACGAACGCGAGATCGAACGCGAGGGGTCAACGCTGTGCCGATCATGCGCAGGACAGGGTTACTATCAATTGGTGGCGGACTTTAGCCTGTTGCCGGTATCAGAATGGATAGTCAGAGTGGATAGCCGCACGGGCGAATAAATTCGCAGCCACAACAACACGAAGTCGGCCTGCGCCGACTAGCCAACGAAGGTCGGCTTCGTGTGGCTGTAGGTGCAGTTTTAACTGCCAGATGAAATCTAACATTGTCAAGGCAATGAGTAACGAGTAACACTCCAATTACGTTTTGCGCTTCACGCTTTACGTCCAATGAACCTCGACACGCTGACCAAACTCACCGAACACATCAGCAACGAACAGTTGATCGTCAACGCCGATCGTTGTCTCAACGCGCGTTACAAGAATGCGGGCTGCCAGATCTGTGCGGACGCCTGTCCGGTTGACGCCATCCACCTTAACGACCAACAAGTGCGACTAGAGGCTGAAACCTGTGCGCGCTGCGGTGCGTGTGTATGGCAATGTCCCACCGAGGTGTTCACGCAACCGCAGGCGTCGAAATCGAAACTGCGCGAGACACTGCAGACCGTCGGCGCTGTCCCTGTGGAATTGCGCTGCCCGCAACATACCGGCAACACAACGCCGATCCCGGATGTCACGATCATTCAACAGCCACAGTGCTTAGCCGATCTGTCACCTTCACGGTTGATCGGGTTTGCGGCCGATCGGCATGTGTGGCTCAACGATCAGGCGTGTGCGAAGTGTCCGCTGAAAGAGGCGCAGGCCTCGATCATGCGCGCCGTAAATGACGCCAATCGCTGGCGCGCGGCGTTCAATCAATCGCGTCAGATTCACCTGTTGACCACAGATGGTAATCGATTCGCGCGACCGCGTACTGCCCCGATGCTCGATAGCGCCAATCCGCCGAGTGATCGACGGGCATTCTTTAGCTTTTTCAAAAAAGCCCTCGTCGAAACGGGCGCAGCTGTCGTGAGTGAACAGGCCAGCACAAACGATCAACCCGTACCGGTCAGTCAGCGCCTGCCACAGCGCTTTCCGCGCGAGCGACAAAACCTGTTGACCGTGTTGAGCCAGTTGGGCCAGCCTCAAGACGTGCCGTTGGGGTTGGCAAACGTCTTAATCGAGTTTGAGAAATGCACCGCTTGTGGCTTATGCGCGAAATTCTGTCCTACGGGATCGATCCGTTTTCAGGCTGACGAACAGCGCTTCGATCTCGATTTCATCCCCGCCGCCTGCCTCGATTGCAATATCTGTGTGAGGGCGTGCCCCACTCAGGCGATCACGCTCACGCATGATACTCCGCCGGGCCGCTTCATCCGTATCACCGCGACGCTGCTGGTCGAGGGCAACCTTGCGCTGTGTGCGGTCTGTCAGAAACCGACGGCCGATCACGGCGAAGGCACGCGCTGTGAAGTGTGCCGAACAGCCCTCGACAAGCAGACACTCACGTCCGATTTCTTCGCGTCACTTTGCCGCCAGTCATAAACTTATCCTATTCACAGCGTGCTGTGTCACCTGTCACGTCAAACGCATGACAGATGGGCCTTGGGCCGCCGGTTTGTCCGCCGTAAAATTATTCATGATTTTGAATCTGATATGAGGCGGCTATGAGCGCATACGACAACTCGGCAAAGCTGTTCAAGGCCCTGATGCACCCGGCCCGGCTGGAGATTTTGGACATTCTGCGCGATGGCGAACACTGCGTCTGCCACATCGAAGCGGCCTTAGGTCAGCGGCAGGCGTATATCTCGCAGCAGTTGTCGGTGCTGCGCGAGGCCGGTTTAGTACAGGATCGCCGCGATGGCTGGAATGTGCACTATCGCGTCACGCAGCCGCAGGTCTTTGCGCTGCTCGACGTGGCGGTGACGATGGTCGGCGGCAAACCCGGCAAGCGGAAAGCCGTGGGCGACAACTGTCCGCGCCCACGTTGCCATGCCGAGGAGAAAGTCACGGCGTAGTTATTTGCCTGAAGACATCTCAAGTTCTGAATACAGTAACAGGAGCGATAACATGTTAGTCATCAAAGTCTTAGGTTCAGGTTGCGCCAATTGCAAGCGTTTGGAGCAAGTGACCCGTCAAGCGCTTGAAGCGCTGGCGGCCGAGGCCACGATTGTAAAGGTGACGGATTACGCCAAGATCATGGAGTATCCGATCCTGTCGACGCCGGGTCTGGTGGTCAACGAGAAGTTGGTCGTGGCTGGCCGCGTCCCGTCGCAGGCCGAAGTGATGACCCTGTTGACGAACGCGCTGGCGGAACAACCCGCCTGATCGATTAAGCCCCGCTGACAGCGGGGCGTTTTCGGCGAAATTACATTCGTCGCAGCGAATACACCGCGCGGGCGTTGCGGCCTATGGCCGCTTGATTTGGACAGAAAGTAGGTTTTACACATGGACGACATCTTGATGACGGCAGGCAAGTTGCTGCAAGGCGGGCTGGGCAATCTGGCGGCCTATCTGGCCGCGCACGTGTTATTGTGCCTGGTGCCGGCCTTCTTCATCGCCGGCGCGATGACGACGCTGATCCCCAAAGAATCCGTCACGCGCTTTCTGGGCCGCAACACGCCCAGGTACATCTCCTATCCGGCGGCGGCGTTGGCCGGTTCGGTGCTGGCGGTCTGCTCGTGCACCATCGTGCCGCTGTTCGCCGGTATCTACAAGAAGGGCGCAGGGCAGGGGCCGGCCATCACTTTCCTGTTCTTTGCTCCGGCCGGCAACATCCTGGCGCTGGCCTATACCGGTGTAGCGCTGCAACCGCCGACCCGGCGCCCGCACACATCGCGCCGGTGTCCAATGGTTTTGCGCTGGCGATCGCGATCATGATCGGGATGGTGGGCGCACTGGGTTACTCAGGTTTTACGCTGACCCGTCAGCCCAGATCGACCCGTCAAGTCTCGGCGAGATGGCGCGATCTTGCATTCGTGATGCTGACACTGACTGGCCTGGGCGTCGCCGGTTATCTCGCTTACGTCGAAACGCAAGCCGTAGCGGCGGTGTGTGGACCGATCGGCGATTGCAATGCCGTGCAGAGCAGCCCCTACGCCCGCTTGTTCGGCGTGCTGCCAATCGGGGTGTTAGGCGTCATCGGCTACATGTTGATCTTCATCACATGGCTGTGGGGCCGGCTCCGATCCGATCGGGTGGCCGAGATCGCGCCCCTCATCGTGTTCGGCTTCGCTGTTGCGGGCGTGCTATTCTCGCTGTATCTGACATTTCTGGAACCCTTCGTCATCGGCGCGGTGTGCGCGTGGTGTTTGACGTCAGCGGTGGTCATGACGCTGCTGATGCTGCTCACTTTAGCGCCCGCACGACGGGCGTTCGATCATCTTCGAGGCACGGTATGAGCACCGGCTACGATCTACGCAGCGCATGCCCTGGATGCAGTCGATCAGTTCCTGGCGGAGTCACTGGCCGTCAGTAGTTAGGGTCAGGAGGCAGTGATGTTGATCGAACATTACAATCTGGATGTATTCACGCCGCCGTGTGATCCGGCAGCAATTCTCAATTTGAACCGAACCGCTCCCGACGGATTGCCAAATCCGTCGCCAGGCCGCTGGATTTGACAATCCAGCGGGAGCATATCTGCCAAAATGAGAATTGCTGGTGATCCGGGCGGCGAAAAGTTCTCGGCCATTGCCCGATTAACCGTGGACATCTCCGAGGTGCTGCCCTATCTCAACGCCACACTGCGCGGCGCGGTCTTTCATCAATCGGCCAACGCGTTGACGTGGAAGAAGGGCGGTCACAATCTGGCGTTTCATGCCTATCAGATCGCGACGAGCAACGTCGAAGACTATGATGCCGCCGTGAAAGAGATCGATGGGCTGGTCAAGCTGATCAATCGGACGTGAGACCGCCGATCGGAGATCACGCCCGACACCGAAACGCATCAACGCCCGCCGTTGATGGTCGTTTACAAATTGCTGCCGCAGACGAATTGCAAGCAGTGCGGCGAGCCGACGTGTTATTCGTTTGCGATCAAGTTGGTGGCGTCGCAGAAAAAACTGGCCGAGTGTGCGCCGCTGACTGAGCCGCAGTACGCCGAAAAGCGGGCGGCGCTGCAAGCCACCGTGATCCATGCACCGGCCATTGGGTGAGGAGTAGCGCGATGAATAAAGCGATCAGTCTCGTCGTGGAAGACGACGACCTCATTGAATTGGGTGTGGCGAAATCCGGTTGGTGAAGTGACGGACGCAGACCTCGGAGGTTTTCACCCGCCAGTGTGCCGCGGTTGACCGTCTCATGAAACCTCCGAGGTCTTGACGGGCGATCAACCGATGTTAGCCACACCCCATTGAATTGATGCGCATCTTGATGGACGATGACGCCGACGGCGCGCTGGCTTTTCTCAAAATTCACTTCAAGGGCAAAGCGCGCGATCTGCTGGAAGGCGGTTGAAAAGTGATGATCAACGTGCCCGGGGCGGGCATCACTCAGGTGCGCGGCAACCTCTTTTCCCGATGACGTATCTCGATTCCATCGCGTTGACACGTACACTGTCCTGCCTGTCGTATCACCTGGGCACGAAGACGCAGTTTGCGCCGCCTGAAACACACCTCGCCATCTGCGAAGTACTGCATCGCTTACAAGCTGAATTCGGCGCAGCGAATTTGCACGTCAACGATGAAGGGGAATACTTCGACACCGGCAATGTTAAGACGTTGATGAAAAAACGCGGCGTCATCAAGCAAGCCCTGAACAATCTGGAACTGATCACGGGCCTTACCCGCTGGGCAACTGCCGGCGATCCGCTGGAGCCGCCCGACGCGGAACAACTGGCCCGGCGCCTCAACTGACGTCGCATCGGTTACGCGGCCTGTTGTATAATCCGTGCATGTCCGAAGTTGATCTTCACGCCGCGCTCCAGCAGCATTTCAACTTCTCCGCTTTTCGCCCCGGCCAGCAGGCGGCCATTGAGCACGTCCTCGCCCGGCGCAACACGCTCGTCGTGATGCCGACCGGCGCGGGCAAATCGTTGATCTATCAACTGGCCGCGCTCATGCTGCCGGGCACGGCGCTGGTCTTTTCGCCGCTGATCGCGCTGATGAAAGATCAGGTCGATGCGTTGACCCGGCGCGGCCTCGCCGCGACGTACATCAACTCGTCGCTTGACGCCACCGAGCAAGCCCGCCGCATCCGAGCGTTGGGCCACGGCGAATACAAATTGATCCTCGTCGCACCGGAACGGCTGCGCCAGCCGAGTTTTCGCGCTGCCCTCAAGCAAGTGCCGATCAGTTTACTCGCCGTCGATGAGGCGCACTGCCTGTCGCAATGGGGGCATGATTTCCGTCCCGATTATTTGCACATCGCCGACGCGCGCACGGATTTCAACGCGCCCGTCACGCTGGCGCTCACGGCCACCGCCACGCCGCGTGTGCAAGATGACATCGCCCGCCTGCTAAGGCTGCCGCACACCGAACGCATTGTCACGGGCTTCAATCGGCCCAACCTCACCTTCGAAGTGTTCTCTGCGCCCGATGTGCCCGGCAAACTCAAGCTCGTGCGCGACTTCCTATCGGGTGTGGAAGGAGCCGGGATCATTTACACCGGCACGCGCCGCGACGCGGAAGAAGTCGCCGACTTCGTGCGCGAAGTGATCGGCGTAGAGGCGCAGTATTATCACGGCTCACTCGATGCCGAGACGCGCGCCTGCGTGCAGGATGCCTTTATGGCCGGCGACTTGCCGATCGTGGTAGCCACCAATGCTTTCGGCATGGGCATCGATCGGCCTGATGTGCGTTTCGTGCTGCACTATGCGCTGCCCGCTTCGCTCGAACAATACTATCAGGAAGCGGGCCGCGCCGGACGTGACGGTTTGCCCGCGCGCGCCGCGTTGATCTATTCGCCCAAAGACACCGCGCTGCACGAATACTTTATCGAGAACGACTCGCCCGGCGCCGACGAACTCCGCGCCGTGCATGCGCTGGTGCGACGCGCTCGCAGCCTGTCATTCTTCGATCTGGAGCGCGAGCTGGGCCTGCCGCAAATCAAAGCCCGCGTCGCGATTGAACAGTTGGAAGCCGCCCGATCGATCCGGCGCACTTCCGATGACTCGATCACCTCCCTGCAATTTGAGGCGCTACCGCTGACCGAGGCGACCGTGCAAGCGATTGCGGCGCAGGTGGCCGCGCGCCACGAGGCCAAGCATCGCCAGTTGCAGGCGATGATCGATTACGCCACCACCAATGCCTGCCGCCGCCGCATCATTCTCGATCATTTTGGCGACAGCGCCCGGCCCGCTGCGCCGCTGTGCTGCGATAATTGCCTGACGCGCGCCGAGATCGTTCCGACCGAAAACCGATCGGCTGTCACGCAAGCCGAACGCGCCGCATTGATCGTAATGGATACGCTCGTTCATCTCAACTGGAATGTCGGCAAGAGCACGCTCGCCCAAATCCTCAAAGGCTCGGCCTCGCAGAAGATGCTGAACGTGGGGTATGACAAAGCCCGCAACTACGGCAAGTTCACGGCGCTGAAACTGCGCGAAATCGAAGGGTTGATCGATCAATTGTACGAGGCCGGTTATCTCAAACAGATCGGCGGCGAGTTTCCCACGCTCAAACTCACGCCGCGCGGCGAAGCGGCGTTGAAAGCGCGGGCGGCGATCAAGGTGCAATTGCGCACCGTCGACGCGAACGAAACGCAGCGGATCAAGGCACAGAAAGCAGCCGGCGGCACACTGGCCTGGACGGGCCAGTTAGTGGCGCAAGGCCAAACGCCCGATCAAATCGCCGCCGAACGCGGTCTGGCGGTCAGTATGATCTATTCGCATTTGGCGCAGTTGATCGCGCAAGGGCAAGTTCAGATCGAGGCGGTTGTGACGCTTGAAATGCAGCGGCAAATTCGCGCGGCGATTGAAGCCGTCGGATCGGTGCAATATCTCGCGCCGATCAAGGCCCGCTTGCCGGACACGATCGATTACAATGTGATTCGCTGTGTCATGAATGCGTGGTTGATTGAACACGGTCAGCCATTGCCTGAATCGAAAGTCAAACGCCCGCCCGATGTCGCCGCCGATGACCCGCAACTCTTTGAACGTTTGCGCGCGTGGCGATTGGACCAGGCGCGCACGCATAGACTGCCGCCTTACACCATTTGCGACGACGAAGCGCTGCATGGCGTGGCGGCTGTCAAGCCTCGCTCAATGCAAGAGTTGTTGACGATTCGCGGCATCGGCCCGGTGACGGTTGATAAATATGGCGCAGATTTGCTGGCACTGGTGACGGCCAACCCATCAACCGAACGACCAGTTGACCAATCACCGATCGATTCCGTTGCCGATTTCCTGTCCCGTTCACATCCGCGTCCACTGAAAGGCCCGTGGCGGGCGGGCTGGGCGCTCGACTTTCATTCGCGCTATGATGGCGATACGGCCAATCGCAGCGTGGTGGGCGAGCTGGTTTTCCGCTACAAATATGGCAACGAGCGTCAACTCGCGCCGGAGTTGGCCAGGCGTTGGGCTGAATTGTTGGCCGCGCAGTCCGAACTGCCGAAGTTTGAGGCCGTGCTGCCCGTGCCGCCGTCACTGCGCCGTGACTTCGATCCGGTGTCCAATCTGGCGCGAGCATTGGCTGTTCAGCTGAAAGTGCCGCTGTTGGAAAATGCGCTTATCAAAACGCGCGTGACACGACCGCAGAAGGAGATGACTTCGCTGGCGCAAAAGCGCACCAACGTCGCAGGCGCGTTTGCCTTGAAAAGCGAGGTGCGCGGCAAGTGCATCATCTTGATCGACGATCTGTATGACTCCGGCGCGACGCTGGACGAAGCAGCCAGAGTGCTGTCACGCGGCGGCGTGACGAGCATCGTAGTGTTGACACTGACGAAGACGATTCAAAGTGATGCGTGATACGTGATGAGTGACGAGTGAAACGTGAGGCAAGATGGCAAACACGCATTGGTTGGCTTTGACGACAGTGAGTGGCATTGGCGGCGTGACGGCGCGAAAATTGATCGAGCGCTTTGGCGACGTCGAGTCGATTTTTGCAGCCACCGTTGACGAACTCAGCGCGGTGCCGCGCGTGAGCACATCCATGGCGCAGCAGATTCTCGCCGCGCCGATCGAGCAACTCGAAAACGAACTGCTGTCGCTCAATGATGAGGGGATTGATTTCTTGACGTGGGATGACGCGCGTTTTCCCAAACGATTGCGCCCCCTGCCCGACGCGCCGCTGGTGCTGTTTATGCGCGGTTCACTCAAGCGCGCCGATGACAACGCGGTGGCGATTGTGGGCACGCGTGAACCAACCCGTGCCGCCGTCGAGGTGGCACGCACGATCGGACGGGAACTGGCCGCGCGCGATTTGACCATCGTCAGCGGCCTGGCGCTGGGCATCGACACGGCGGGGCATCGCGGCGCGATCGAGATGGGGCGTACGCTCGCCGTGCTGGGATCGGGCATTCGCTTCATCCACCCGAAAGAGAATGCTGAACTGGCTGAGAATATCGTTGGTTGCGGCGCGCTCTTATCGGAGCTGCACCCCAACACGCCGCCCAAAGGGCAGAACCTGATGGCGCGTGATCGCATCATCAGTGGTTTGAGTCGCGCGGTGATCGTGATCGAGGCGGGCGAGAAGAGCGGCAGCCTGGATACTGCTGCGAAAGCCTTGAAACAAGGCCGATCTGTATATGCGGTGCCGGGCAGTTCGGGTACCGATCAATTGATCGCGGGCGGCGCACACCAGATTGATCCGGCTGCGATCGCTTTCGATCGGCTGGCCGACGAGATCAGCCGGTCAACCGCCACCAGCCAGCCGTTTCAAGTTCAACAAGGCTCGTTGTGGTAAATGGCTTTGAATCTGGCTGTTTCATGGTCAGTCTGGCTGCGGGCTATTTTCGCACCGAACGGCTAAACGAGACAAGACGACGCTCACCCTAAGATGTGGTCGAGACTTGCAGGCGGCGCCGACGCAGCACGAGCTTCGGCGGCAAGTAGTTACCTTGACAATGTTAGATTCGACTAGCCCCGTCATTGCGAGCGCTTTCGCCTGGCGCGCCCCCGCCGCTTTGCGACGGACAGGGCGTTGCGAAGCAATCTCAGGGCCAGTCAAAAGGAGATTGCTTCGTCGCCAACTGCGCTCCTCGCAATGACGCCCTAATCTAACATTGTCAAGTTACTTACTCAGCCGTCATTGCGCCAGGGTGGTCCTCGGCCGGAAGCGACTGTGACGTATCTGCATCACAAACTGCCTGTGAGTTTTGAATGGGGCTGCCAGTCGTGCACTACCTGACTCCGTCAGAAGCGTGAACAGTTACCGCTGACTCATCACTCGTCACTTGTCACTCATCACTTCCACCTTAGCCAGCATCACCGCATCTTTGCCGTCCGCCATTTTCAGCCGGATGTTGTTGAGGTCATACAATCCCATCTCGATCGAGTAGATGCCGCTCGCCGCAGTTTCCGGAATCAACACCCCGTAGCGATCGACGATTGGTTCATTCACGTTCCAATCAGTAGTGAGGTTCCGCCCCCCGCCCGGCTCCCGATCGGTCTGCGCGGCGATGACGCCCGTCGCATCCAGCACGTGCACGAAGACTTTGTAACGTTCGCTCAACTTCGCGTCGGTGCGCCAGAACAGATCGAGCTGCAAGATGTCGCCGGGCGCAAGTCGGGCCGTCGGCAGCGTAAACCCATCGAGTGTGATGTGCTCGCCAAGCCGCACCCGGCTCATTTGCTGCGGCTGATTCGATAACTGCATTGGGATCGCATACGTCACGAAGCGCACCGCCCCAATCCACTGCTCGGTCGCTTTGTACGTGTGCGCGTCAAGCCACGACTCAATTACCTTGTTCGGATCAGCTTCAGTGTCGCCCCAATACAACACGAAGACGCGCCGATACTTCTGCGCCAAAGCAGTCAATTCGGCTTCGATGGCCGCTGGATCGAGCGGGCGGCTTCTCGGCAATGGATACACGTTCGGACCGTCGGGATAGTAGTAGGTGAAGACTTCCCACTGATTGGCCGAATCCAGAATCACGGCGTCGTCTGCGCGCTGCTGTGACTTAATCGTCTGCGCGATGCCGCGATAATCATCGCGCGCGTAGCCCGAATCGAAATAGTAGTTGTTGATCGATTGCGCTGTCGGCACGGCGATCAGCGCGCCAAGGAAGGCCACGACCAGCGTCCAACTCCAGATCGCCACGGGCTGCCCGGCTAACTCGCGCGGCATGTTCAACGCCCCGCGCGCGATGCCCAGCGCCGTGACGAGGCCACGCGCCAGCAAAATGCAGAACGCTGCCGAGCCGATGAGCAAAAACTTCAAGTACGATTCTTTGAACAGACCGAAACCAAAAATCAAGGCAATGGGGATCAGCCACCACAACCCGATCGCGCCGACGCGCACCGAATGTGGCAACAGGACGGCCTCTTCAGCGCGGCGTTCGTCGAAGCCGTGCGGATTCCACAGTCCCACCAGCAGAAAGAAGCCGCTGATCAGAATCGCCGTGATTGCCTCAGCCGTGGGAAACGTCGGGCCGAGGACGTACAATCGGAAGGTGTCCAGCAGCATCGATCCGGCATCGAGCGTAACGCGGCCAGACGGCCACGTCGTAATTTGTCGCAACGCCGTGGGCAGCCATGGAATGAACAGCACGCCTGCCGCAGTCGCGAGGCCGATCCACGGCAGCAGATTTCGCAGCGAGCGGCGCGTCACAATGACCCACGTCAACACAATAATGAAGTGCGCGACAATGATGAAGGGGAAAGCGTAGTGCGTATACAAGCCGGCAGCATAAAGAATGACCAATGACAAGATGACAAGCTGACGGGGTGACAAGGTGATCCGTTGACGGGCGCGCCGATTCACCGGTTGACGAATTGACTGATCGACTGATTGACCAGTTGACCAATTGACTAACAAACTAAGCAACTGGCTGGTTGCCGCCGCACCGATCACGGCCAGCAGCAAATACATCCGCGCTTCTTGCGAGTAGTAAACCTGAAACGGGTTGAGCGCTGCGACGAGGGCTGCCACGACGCCAATCCTGTGATCGAAGACCTGTCGCGCGATGAGGTACGTCAGCCACACCAACAGCACACCCAACGCCGCCGAGAGTGATCGCAGCGCAAACTCGCTCGCGCCGAACATGCCGCGCCACACGTGCAGCACATAGTAATAGAGCGGCGGATGAATGTCGCCCGCCGCGCCTTCGGTAATCAACGCCAGCGACCGTTCGGCGATGCGGGCGCTGTTGCCTTCGTCGTTCCAAAACGACTGCGCATCCAGCCGGTAAAATCGCAGACCGGCCGCGATGATCAGCACCGCCAGCACTGCCGCCCACTCACGCACTCCGTTACGCACACTTACTCCTGTACCCACTCTCCCCCTCTCCTGACATCAAAAGCGGATGTCAGGAGAGGGGGGCGGGGGGTGAGGCCGAATCAAACGCTATTCTACACCATGCCCCGTCGATACCGGGCGAAATGAAACCGCGCGAACCCGGCCCGGCGTCATCGCAAAACTAGGCCGCATCGTCGTCTGGTAGTGCAGCGACTTCGGCCGGTTGCAATTCAAGGTCGCGTGAAGATCGATCGAGTGCGGGCTTGACTTCGCGCATCAACCACCACGCCACCACGCCGCCCAGGCCTGCGATCAGGCCGCCCAGCATAAACGTATTCCTCACCCCAATCGCACTGCCCGCGAAACCGGCCAGCGCCATCGACACGACGTTGGCCACCCCGACGACGGTTTCTGTCGCGCTGCCGGTGCGGCCGCGAATGTGATCGGGCACGCTCTGCACGATCGTGCTGGCGCTGGCCTGCACCGGCGCAATCGTGATGCCCCAGGCCACGCTCAACGGAAATAACACCCACGCCGCCTGCACCCAACCCGCTGCCGCGATGGACGCCCCCAGCCCCAGCATGCCCAGCCCGAAAATCTGCGCGGTCGAAAAACGCGCCACCAATTTCGCGATGAACAGATTGACGGCCACCATGCCCAGCATTTGAGTCAGATCGACCAGGCCTACGTAAGCTTCGTCCATGCCCAGATCGTTCACCATGAACGGCACGAACAGCACATTGATCGCGCCGAGGCCCAGCATGGTCAGCGTGAAGCCCAGCATCGCGCCCACCAGGCTGCGTTGGTGCGCCAGAAAATGCAGGCCCTCCTTCAATTCGGCCCACACCTGCGCCGCCCGTTGATCGCGATCAGGTCGCGCGTGATGCGGCGCATGCGGCAGCGGCAGCGCGGCGATAAACGCCGCCGACACGAAGAACGAGATCGCATCGACAACAATCGCGGGCATCACCGAATCGAACGCCCCGATCAACAGGCCCGCCGACGCCGTGCCCAGGGTCAGCGCCACAATGAAACTGGTTTGCGAGAGCGTATTCGCCACCAGCAATTGTTCTTTGTTCACCAGATGCGGCAGGCTGGCGTTCCTGGCCGGCCCGAAGACCGAACTCAACGCCGACAGCAGCGCCGCGCTGGCGTAATAAATCCACACCTCCTCCGGCCGATTGACCAGCAGACACGTCAACACGATGACGCCGCGCGCTACGTCGGTGATGATCATCAACTGCTTGCGATCGAGCCGATCGACGTACACACCCGATAACAGCCCAAAGATCACGCGCGGCGCGGCCTGACAGATCATCAAGAACCCGATCGCGCCTTCTGCCCCGCCCGCGCTGAACAGGCGATTGAGCATGATGACTAACGACAAATAGATCAACCCGTCGCCCACGTTCGAGACGAACTGGCCGATCAACAGATTCCTGAAACTCCGGTTACGCAGCACATCCCGTGCGCGGACCGTGGCGACTGAATTATTCATCGGCGCCCTCTCCCTCGACTGGCCTGATCGGAAAGAAAGCCAGCGCAAAACCATATTCCACTTCGCCGGCCTCGTCGTCGGCGGCTTCCATATCCTCTTGCAACAGTTTAGCCAATTTTTTGGCCAGGCGCGCGGCTGCCGCCCGGGTAAGCCGCACATTGGTGCGGCCAATCGCCGATGTTTTGGCCGTGCTCTGCTCCGGGGGAACCAGTTGGCCGCTGATGACGGACTGGCGCAGGTCGTCGGCCACGGCTTCGAAGATCGAGGCCAGCACTTCAGCATAAGCGTGCGTGGTGTCCGACGGGCTGCCGGTCAATTGCAGCAATTCGCGTGAGACGTGAATGAACGGCGCGGTCAGGCGATAGTATTTCTCGATGATGCCCGACTTGACGCGCGTCTCGACGACTTTCACCAGCCCGATTCGCTCCAGTTCGTTGACGTGATAGTACAACTTCGTCGCGGGCGCTTCCAGCCGATCGGCCACCTGCTTCACCGTGAGCGCCTCCTGAAACAGGTGATTGAGCACCCGCAAACGCAGCGGATCGGCCAGCACGCGCAGCTGCTCCAGGTCGGTCACTTCGAAAGTTTCGGGGGCGGGACGGGCTTTGGCTTTGGTCATCATTCCATCCTTGTGAGACATTCAATCTTAGTTTATCATTCACATTTATTTGAATGGTGGAATCAGTTTAAGTGAACCGACCGGATTTGTCAACAGGCAAAATCGAAGCGGGGTGTAAGGCAAAATGTTGGCAGCTTTTATGCCGGCGCTCGCGCGGGATGACAATCCCGCAGATCGGGGCGGCGGATTGTCGTCCGCCTTGAGCGCGCCCACAGTTTTGCGTTATGCCCTCGGTACGCGGTGACTGTCAGGCGGGCGGCGGCTGTCAGCCTTCAGTCAACCAGTTTGCTCCGCCGGGGGTATAATCCCTGTGTCTTCACACACCATCTCACTCCCGTACACGGGACCACATCAGAAAGAGGCGATTCCGAATGAGTATCTCATCTATGTTGTCGATTCTAGGTTGGGCCTTAATCATTGGCCTGGGGTTATATGTCTTTTACGTTGCCACCCTGCGTTCACAGCGGCGCGATGCGAAAGTCAACATCATTATCGTGTTGGTTCTATTAATCGGCGGATTGGGCTTGAACACGCTCGGCTCCGGCCTGGTCTTCGTCGATCAGTTTGAATCCGGCGTCGTGGTTAGCCCGTTGTCGCCGGGCGGTGTGCGGCCCGATCCGTTGACGGCCGGCATCCACTGGATTCTCCCGTTCATCGAGAGCGTCGATCGGTTCAGCATTGCCAAGCAAGAGTACACCATGTCCGGCTCGATCGGTGAGGGCGCGGTGCAGGGGAACGACGCCGTCGAAGCGCGCACCTCCGACGCGCAGCAAGTCTACGTGGATGCGACGGTGCGGTTCTACGTCGATCCGCTGCAAGTGGTTCAACTCCGCCGCACGTGGCAGAGTCAGGACCGCTATATCTCCGGGTTCGTGCGGCCCACCACCCGCAACGTCATCTACAACACGACCTCGCGTTACCGTGTGGAGGATGTCTACGGCGCG
>JACRBO010000846.1 GCA_016219235.1 Chloroflexota bacterium | reverse complement strand
GTCGCCGATCTGTATCGCGCGCTGGGGCATCAGGCGGCGTGTACCCAGGCCGTAGATTCCGATGCCGCGCACGTGATCGTGCAGGCCATCAACGGGCAAAAGTGGATCGTGCAGTGCCGCCAGTGGCGCGGAGCCGTGGGCGAAACCGTCGTGCGTGAATTCCTGACCCTGATGGAAAGTGAACAGGCCGCGCAGGGCGCGATTATTACCACGGCGAAGTTCACGCCCCGAGCGCGCGAGTGGGCGAAAGGCAAGCCACTGCATCTCTACGATGGCGATGAATTCAGCCAGGCGATCAAGCGCATCCGAAGCCGTAAAAGCCCTTCGGGTCTTTGAGACCTGCATCCCGCCTCTTGCATCCTGTATCCTGTATCGACGATGACTCAACCTCGTGTCGGCATTCTCACCATCAGCGATCGGAGTTCGCGCGGCGAACGACCCGATGCCAGCGGACCGCTGATTCACGCGTTTGTGATCGAGAAACTGGCGTGGATCGTCGCCGTCGATCAGATCGTCCCCGACGATCGTTCGCTCATCCGTGCGACGCTGATCGCGTGGTGCGATGATCTGAAACTCAACCTCATCCTGACGACAGGCGGCACCGGCTTCGCTCCGCGCGATATCACGCCCGAAGCCACCCGCGACGTGATCGAGCGTGAAGCCCCCGGCCTGGCCGAAGCGATGCGCGCCGACAGCCTGCAAAAAACGCCGCACGCCCTGTTGTCGCGCGCGGTGTGTGGTCTGCGGGGTTGCACGCTGATCGTCAATCTGCCGGGCAGTCCCAAAGCCGTGCGCGAGAACCTCGCTGCGATTCTGCCCGCCATCCCCCACGCGATAGATCTGCTGCGCGATGCGCCTGACACAGAAGCGGGACATACCCGGACTGCGTGACGAGTGACGAGTGACGAGTGACGCGGCAGACCTCGGAGGTTTTATGTGCGCCGGAGTCTGTCCGACAGGCTGATGAAAACCTCCGAGGTCTTGATGACTGATGAGTCTGAGATGCCCCACATGGCTTTAACTGAATTTCGCCGGCTGTCCAGTGAAGACCAGACCGCGCTCTTGTCGCGTTTGCGCCCGCTGGGGATTGTGTCTGTCGCTCAGTTTGAAGTATTGCTGCAAATGGTTTCGACCAGTCATGTTTCCGGTGGCGTGAATTTGAACAGCCAGTCGGCCACGGTGGGCGGCGATGTCGTCGGGCGCGACCAGGTCATCAGCGCGGGCGGCGATGTCGTGCACCAGAAGCTCGTGGTGGAGGCGCTGCCGCCCGATGTGCGCGAACTGTTGAAACAGGCTGTCAAAGCAGTCATAGAGCATCCCCGGTTGCAGGGTGGACTATACGCCGCCGCACGCGCGGCTGAACCCGATCTGGAACTGGATTTCGCGGCGCTGGCGCAGCGCTTGCGCGATCAACAGACGCGCGGCGATCCGCTGGCGGTAGCCGAGCGCGAACAGGCCGTGTACGTGCCGTTGGCTTTGAAGTTCTCACGTCACCGCCGCGTCTCCGCGCAAGCACCCTTTGAGCAAGATCAGACTTTCGACGATATTGTAGCCGCTGTGCAGGCGGCGCGCGCCGTACACGAGGCGGAGCCTTACCCGGCGCTGGCGCTGCTGGGGACACCGGGCGGCGGCAAGTCTACGGCGCTGCGCCATCTGGCGCTGGATCGTCTCAATCGCCTGTGGGCCGATGCCGGTGCCCATTTGCCGCTGTTTATCAATCTGGGCGACTATCGCGAAGAGGCGCTGAGCAAACTGCGCCGCGCTTATCCTGAAGACGATCTGCCGCTGACACCGCTCAATTTTCTGCGCGCGCACTGGTACGTGTGGTTTGGCGACGATGGTTTTGGGCGCGCCCTGATGGGCGGGCGGTTGTGGTTTATTCTGGATGGACTGAATGAAATTCCCAATCGAGACGATCGCATTCCCGATTGGGCCGCGTTCTTTGAGCCGCACACCGGCGCTTTCGCCGCGCCGAACCGCGCCATCGTGGCTTGCCGCCGCGCCGACTACGGCAACCGCCTCGATCTGCCGTATCTCGATCTGGAAGAACTTGACTGGGATCACATCCGCGAGTTTGTGGGCAAGCGTCTGCAGAAGTTGGGCCAGATCGCGATTGACGAGGTATTGTCTCGTTTGCAAGCTGACGCCGATCTGTTGGAAGTGGTGAGCAACCCGTTCTGGTTGAAGATGTTGACCGATTACGCGGCGGATTGCGGCGGCGCGCTGCCGGAGGGCCGCACCGACCTGATCGATTGGTTTGTGGACAAGTGGCTGCGTTATGGACACGGCCGCGCCGATTTGCCCGCTCTGCCGCCTGACGAAATCGAGGCGCTCAAGACGGCGCTGGAGCCGTTTGCCTACTGGCTGCTCGATCGGAGCGACAATGCCCCGGTCGATTGGACCGAGGCGGTGCAGTGCTGCGGCGCGTGGGGCGAGCACCGGCGGGACGAGGTTCTCAAACGCGCTTCCCGTGCCAGCCTGCTGGTGCGTGAAGCGAGCGGCGTCAAATTTTATCATCAATTGATTCTGGAATACTTCGCCGGACGCCAACTGGCGCAGCGTTTTCGCCGCACGGAAGATGTGACGGCGCGTTGGCGCATTCCCTGGACGGCGTGGCAGTTTGTTAATACCGAATGGCGGCGGCTGGCCGAGCCGCCGACGACCCGCTGGGAAGAGGCCACGGCGTTTGCCGCCGCGCGGCCGGAAGTGAACTTTGACGCCTTCGTGCGCGCCGTGCTGGCCGAAAATCCGCCGCTGGCCGCCCGGTGTGTGATCGAGTTGGGGCCGCGTGGGTCAGACCCGTTGCGCGCGGCGGTGATCGGGCGCCTGCTGGCGCTGGTCGAACGACGCGATCCCGCCGTGCGCGAGGTGGCTGAACCGTCCGCGCAATTGTCGCTGCGCATCGCGGCCGGCCACGCGCTGGGCCGGCTGGGTGATCCGCGCAGCCTGACGGGGCAGGGCCGCGTCACTTTGCAAGATACCGCCGTAGAATTCATCGAGCCGCGCTGGTGTCCGGTGAAAGCCGGACCGTTTACGATGGGCAGCAACAGCAAGGACGCTTATCCTTCAGAAAAACCCGAACACCCCTGTGATGTGATTAAGCAGGATTATCAGATCGGCCTGTTCCCGATGACCAATGCGGAGTACGATTGTTTTGTGAAGGCAGGTGGCTACGACAACCAGGCGTACTGGACGCCGCAGGGTTGGGCCTGGCGGCAGCAGGATATTTCAACGGCGCAGCCGCCAGGCTGGATCTTTTGGAATCGCAATTGGTCGCGCGATAACCTTGATTGGATTCGGCAGTGGCCTGAACGCGGCATTGGTCAACCGGCGGAAGTGGACTACCGTGAAGCTCTGGCGAAACAAACTGACGAAGAAGTGACCGCTGCCTGGCGCGACCGCGAACTGCGCCTGAGTCGCGCGCGTAACCCGTGGCGTGACGATCGTGATCTCAACGGCGCCAATCAACCGGTGGTCGGTGTGTGCTGGTACGAGGCGCTGGCTTACTGTGCGTGGCTGACCCACGTGCTGCGCGCCGCCGGGCGCATTCGATCCGATCAAGAAGTGACGTTGCCTAATGAGCCGGAATGGGAAAAGGCGGCTCGCCCGCTCGCTGCCTCGAAGAAAGGCCGGGGGAGTGAGATCGGCCTGTATCCGTGGGGCTATGACGCCGTCAACCAGCCCTTCCACGATCGCACCAATACGCTCAACGGGCGCGTCTTGACGACGACGCCGGTCGGGGTGTATGACAATGCCAGCGGCTGCGGCGCGCTGGATATGAGCGGCAATGTATGGGAATGGACGCGCAGCCGCTGGGGGGCTGATCCGCAAACGCCCACCTTTGGCTATCCTTACAGTGTAGACCTTGCAGAAAGAGAACGATTGGATGCCGACGATTACCGCATCATTCGCGGCGGTTCCTGGCTCAATGTAGCGTCTAACGCACGGTGCACGTACCGTGGCAGGTACACCCCGGACAATCGTAACAACCATGTGGGGTTTCGTTGCGTCCTCCAGGTTTTCATAGCCTGATCTGCTGGATTCTGGTTTTCTGATTTTCTGTGTTTTGTTTCATCTCGCCGACAGAAACGTGCGGTGTCTGTGACCGACCCTCCCAGCAATTCTCAATTTGAACCAAACCGCTCCAGACGGATTGCCAAATCCGTCGGCTTAAGCGCTGGATTTGGCAATCCAGCGGGAGCACCGTTGCCATATTGAGAATTGCTGCGACCCTTCGCCTGATTTGATCGGGGTGTGGCTATGTTGGTTGAGACGGGTCCGCGCCCACGCCGATGGATTTGGCAATCCATCGGGAGCAAAAGCGCCAATCGGGGGAGGGAGGAAAGGCAAATCGAGTATAATCAGGCGCGGTGTACTCATGACTGAACCAACGAAGACTGCGCCGCCGCAGGCGGCGCAGTCGCCGATTTTTGTAAAAACGCACGACCTGCTGCTGTGGCTGCTGCAGCACACCGCCCGGTTTCCCAAAAGTGAGCGCTTCCGGCTGGCGAAGCGCGTGGACGATAGCGCCTTCCGGTTCTACGATCTGATCGGGCGCGCGACCAAATCGGGTGACAAGCGGCGCAGTGTGCTGCTGGAAGCCGATCTGGAACTGGATCGGCTGCGGCTGAATGTGCGGTTGTGTGTGGAACTGAAATTGCTGACCAGCGCGCAGTATGAATATGCGGCCACGGCGCTGGTGGAAATCGGTAAACTGCTGGGCGGGTGGATCAAGACCATCGCGGCATAGACCCCGGTGGTTTTCACGTCCGATGCGCCGGCTGGCAACCGGCGCAAACTTTGTTAGCGGAATCGACTGCCGGAGTAAAAACCTCCGGAGTCTTACCTTCCGGGGCGGCGGACGGACGATGCGGCGGTTCCTGGAACAATGAAGCGTCTAACGCACGGTGCACGTACCGTAACAGGAACACCCCGGACAATCGTAACAACAATGTGGGGTTTCGTTGCGTCCTACAGATCTCTACCACCCTGGGCCAGAATACGCCGTCTCTGTGGATGCAGTGCGTCAGTAGATGCAGTGCGTCAGTAGATGCACTGCAGCCCCGGACGCGGCGCGCGTGCCCTTGAGAACTGGCGCGTCCGCTGCCTGGCCGGTGGCCTCACCCCCGAACCCTCTCCTGAAAACAAAAAGAGGTTTTCAGGAGAGGGGAGACAGGTGCGACACCGGGCGAATATCGAAGAGCCTCGCGTCCTGCACCAGCGCGGCGCGAGGCAACTTGATCCCATGTATGATCAAATCTGTGCTTTCGACAACCTCTATACGGCCTACCGGCAGGCGCGCACAGGCAAGCGCACCCATCCGGACGTGGCCGCGTTTGAATTCAACCTCGAAGCTGAACTGATTCAACTGCGTGACGAATTGGCCGGGCGGACCTACCGCCCCGGTCCCTACCACTCCTTCCACATTCACGAACCCAAACGCCGCCTCATCAGCGCCGCGCCCTTCCGCGATCGGGTGGTGCATCACGCGCTGTGCAACGTCATCGAGCCGATCTTCGAGCGGCGCTTTATCGGGGACTCGTATGCCAATCGCGTGGGCAAGGGCACGCAGCGCGCGCTGGATCGCTGCACGCAGTGGATGCGGCGCTTCAAGTACGTCATGCCGCTGGACGTGGTACAGTTCTTTCCCAGCATCGATCACGCCCTGCTGCGGGGCGTACTGGCGCGCGCCATTCACGATCCCGATACGCGGGGCCTGATCGATGTAATCCTGCAATCCGGCGCGGGCGTGCTGGCCGACAGTTACGACATGGTGTGGTTTCCCGGCGACGATCTCTTCGCCGCGGCGCGACCCCGCGGTCTGCCGATTGGCAATCTCACTTCGCAGTTCTGGGCCAACGTGTATCTCAACGAATTCGATCAATTCGCCAAACGGCGGCTGGGCGTGCGCGGCTACGTGCGCTACGTGGACGACATCGTCTTGTTCGCCGACGATCCCGCTCAATTACACGACTGGCACGCGCGATCGGTCGAGTTTCTGGCGCGGCTGCGTTTGACGGTTCATCAATCTCAACCTCAACCCCGACCCGTCGCCGAGGGCTTGCCGTTTTTAGGGTTTGTGGTGTATCCCGACCATCGCCGCCTGAAGCGCCGCAAGGTAGTGTACGCCCGG
>JACRBO010000845.1 GCA_016219235.1 Chloroflexota bacterium | reverse complement strand
GGCGAATTAGACTCGGCCACGGCGCAGCAGATTCTTGAATTGTTGCGGCAGACGAACGAACGCTACGGCCTGACGACGCTCATCGTCACGCACGATCCCCATATCGCGCGGGCGGTCAATCGAGTGGTCACCATCCGCGATGGCCGCATCAGCAGCGAGACGATCCGCCGCGTGGACGATGTGGAATCGGCGCTGACGGCAGGCATCACCGTGACGCACGGGGCGCATGTGTTTGATGAATATCTCGTCGTCGACGAGGGCGGTCATCTGCAACTGCCGCTCGATCTGATCGAACAGGCCAGGATCGGCGATCGGGTGACAGTGGCCGTGAAGGATGAAGGCTTGCTCATTCGCCCGGTGGCCGGCCGCCAATCGATCGCGGAGCCGCTCATCAGCGGCCTGATCGAGGAAGAACCGCCCGCGAAAAAACCGGCGTGGTGGAAGCGTAGAAAACATTGAAATCGCTCCCGTCTGTGCTGACGACTCCCGCCGTCTTCGGCGGGAGCAGCATTTGGAGGCAAAAACATGACTGAGAACCTTTCTCCCCCAATCACATCGCCGCGCCTGGGGGTGGTGGAGTTGATGCTGCAAAGCTCGTCTTTTTTGGCGCTCGAGGGGTTTTGTGGGGCAGCGCTGGCGGGTGAAGCGCTGTCTGTGCCATTCAACCTGATCGTGTATCTGATCCCCACTGCCGTGATCTTCGCGGGATATACGTTTGATCGACTGGGGGGCATGCGCAGCGATGCCGACCGGATCAACCAGCCGCTGCGCTATCAATACTTTCAGCGCTATGGTCGGCTAACCCTGGCCATGGCCGCCGTGGCTCTGGGATTGGTTTTTGTATTATGCGCGCTGCGCTCGGTGGCGCTGGGGGTGTTTTTGATCGCGTTGCCGGTGGGGCTGTCCGCGTTGTATTCGTTCGGGTGGAAGCACTTTTTCCCTCAGGCGCGGTTCACCCGCTTGAAAGACATCATCTTTGTCAAGACATTGTTGGTAGGCCCCTTGTGGGGGGTGGTGCTGGTGCTGGCCCCGGCCCTGTATCTGGATTTGTCCGTCACGGCAGAGCTAGTGTGGGTGTACGGGTATGTGTCCTGGCGAATAATGTTCAACACCGTGATCTTTGACCTGGCCGACCTGGAGGGAGATCGCCAGGCGGGAACGCGCACGCTGCCGGTCGTGTGGGGAGCCCGGAACACCATGCGGGCGCTGGTGATCATGAATGTCCTGTCCGTGGGCTGGGTGGCGCGGATGAACTGGATGCCCTGGCCGGTGCAGGCCGCGTTTTACGTCGGCATCCTCCTTGCCTTTGGCTATCTCTACGGGTTCAACCGCGTGCGCGATCGGCACCGATTCATCAACCTGGTTGTGGATGGCGAATTCTTATTTACATTTGTAGTCTGGATTTTGCTAAGCGCGGCGGCCCGATCGGTGTGACTCGCCAACGATCAATCTCTGTGCAATCCGTGTCCAATAAACTGAGGTGAACCATGCGTAACAAACTGCTGTGCCTGTTGATGATAGTATCCATCGTATTGAGCGCGTGCGGCGGCGGCGAGACGGCCACGCCGAGCGCCGCGACGCCGGCAGCCGGGGCGACGCCCGCCGCCAACGGCGATCAGATCACGGTGCTCTTCGCCGTCGACGAGTTGCTGTCGGCGTCGTACAAAGATTTGATCGCGGCCTTTGAGAAAGACAATCCCGACCTGAAGATCAAGACGATTTCCATCAACGAGATTCTGGGACTGGGGCCGACCGGTGGCAAGTGGCCCGATGACGCCGATCAAAAACTGGCGGCCGCCGCCGATGTGATCAGTCTGTCGCCGGGCAATCAGGGCGCGAGCGACAAAGGGTTGGTTCGCGATCTGAAGCCCTTCATCGACAACGACGCGTCGTTCCGGCCCGACGACTTCTTGCCGAACACGCTGGAGCAGTATCAGTGGCAGGGCGGCACGTGGGGCGTGCCCACCACCGCCGAATATCAATTCATCGTGTACGAGAAAGAAGCCTTTGACAAGGCCGGCGTCAAATATCCCGAACCGGGTTGGACATGGGCCGACTTTGCCGCGGCGACCAAAGCGTTGACCCTGCGCGATGGCGACACGGTGAAGCAGTGGGGGTTTGTGCAGGCGTTTCCGCAGCCGATCTTGTTCATCGGGCCGCGCGTCCCGGCGCTCATGGACAAGTCCACCGATCCGGCCACGCCGCTCTTCGACAAACCCGAAGTGAAAGCAGCAGTGCAGTGGTATGTCGATCTGTATCTGAAGGACAAATCGACGCCGTACTTTGAAATGACTGGCGAGGTCAGCGTCGCCAATCTGCCCGAAGGCTACAAGCTGATTCAAGCGGGCAAGGCCGCCATGTGGGTGGACTCCGGCGTCTCGTGGCAGATTCGCAAACAGCAAATCGCCACCACCGGCATCGTGCCGCTGCCCGTCGATGCGGCCGACTCGCGCACATCGCCGGTTTATCCGAGCGGCGTGGTCATGAGTTCGGGCAGCGCGCAGCCCGCTGCGGCGTGGCGCTGGATGAACTATTTGAGCCAGCAGCCGCCCAAAGGCTACGGCACACTGTTCACGCAAATGTCCGCGCGCCGATCGGTGTTGGCGAGCAGCGGCTATTTGGACAAGGTCGACAAAGAACTCGCGGCGGCGCTGCGCTTCGCGATCGATCACACGGCCACGTTCGATATGCAGGCCGACACCTCCGCGCTGAGCGACGGCATCAATTCGATCTTGAAGGGCGAGAAATCGATCGAGGCTGCGTTGGCCGATGCGCAAACCAAAGCCAAAGCCGATCTCGCGGAAGCGGCTCAAAAACGTGCGGACGCCACACCCGCCCCGACTGTGGTGGTGGCGGCCCCGAAGGCCACGCCCGTGAATCAGGCGGCCACGACGATCAAGTTCTCGATCGGCACGGGCCTGTTCAACGTGCAGGCCTATCGTGATCTGGCGAAGCGCTTCACCGAGGCGCATCCCGATATCGCGGTGGAGATCAAGCAGGCCGATTTTTCCAACGTCGCGCTGGATATTCCCGATGTCGCGAAAGACGTCGATTGCTTCATGTGGGCGCCTAGCCTGCAAGACCCCAAGAATCTGGAAGCGATCCTGAACCTGGAGCCGTTCCTCGACGCCGACAAGTCGTTCGACAAAGCCGACTTCTATCCGGCGACGATCGAGCAGTTCACCGAACAGGGCCAGTTGTGGGCGCTGCCCGCCGAGGTCACGCCGTATGTCATCGAGTACAACAAAGACTTGTTCGATGCGGCCAGAGTGGCGTACCCTAAGACCGGTTGGACCACGGATGATTTTCTGGCGACGGCGAAGTCGTTGACCAAAGGCGCGGACGACACCAAGCAATATGGCTTTGTCGGTGACTACTACGAGAGCACCGACTTGATCTTGATGCTGCAGCAGCTCGGCGCGAAGGTGGTCGATACGTCGGTCACGCCGCCCGCCACGGTCTTTGACGATGCGACGATGCGCAAGGCCATGCAGTGGTATGCCGATCTGCACAGCAAGCACGACGTGAAGCCGGCCTTCATCACCGACTTTGCCGAGCTGCTCAGCAAAGCCACGGGCGCGTTGAGCGAGCGTGAAGGGCTGATCGATAACGGCCGCGCGGCGATGTGGACTACTTACGCGGGAGCGCCCAACCTGACGGGGAGCGATCGCTCGAAGATGAACATCGGGGTGGTGGCCCTCCCGATCGGCGCAGCTGGCCCGGCGAGCGGCAACTACATTTCCAGCAACGGCTACTATATCGCGGCGGACACGCCGGCCCGGCAGGCGTGCTGGCAATGGATGACGTATCTGACCGGTGAAGCCGGCGTGATCAAGGGCGTGCCGGCGCGCAGGTCCGTGGCGGAATCGGAAGCGTATCGGCAACAGGTTGGGCCTGAGCGCGCGGCTGCGTATCTGGCCAGCTTTGGCGGCGGCACTTCGTCGGTCTATCAGTTCTTCAGCGGCAAGAATTCGTGGTTGAGCTATTCGATCTTCTGGCTGAGCAAGGCGTATGGTCAGGTGGTCGATGGCACCGCGCCGGTGGATAAGGCGCTGGCCGACGCGCAGAAACTGGCCGACGATTTCCGCGCCTGTGTCGTGCAAAACAAGGGCGAGTCCAACTCAGAACAGCAGCGCAAGTGCGTCAAGCAGGTCGATCCGTCGATCCCGGATTTTCTGTTGGGGTTGAGTCAATAACCCCCACCCCAACCCTCCCCCGTCGAACAAAAGCGATTCGACAGGGGAGGGAGCGGCCTGCTCCTCCCCCTGTTCGGACGCAATTCCGAACGGGGGGAGGCTGGGAGGGGGGCGACAGGTTGCACAGTCGATGTCACAAGGGCGCTGAGCCAAACGTTTTCCATTTGAATATCCATGACCAGCAAAGATTCAGTTGCCACTGAGCCACTCATCCGCGTTGAAAGCGTGACGCGCACCTATCATATCGGCGCGCGTGAAGTACACGCGTTGCGCGGTGTCGATCTCACCGTGCCGCGCGGCGAGCTGCTGGCGCTGCGGGGCCGATCGGGTTCCGGCAAGACCACGCTGCTCAACTGCATCGGCGGACTCGATCAGCCCTCGACCGGTCGCGTGTGGATCGAAGGACGCGAAGTCACGCGGCTGTCCGACCAGGAACGCGTGGACTTGCGGCGGCAGCGCATCGGTTTTGTATTTCAGTCGTTTGCTTTGCTGCCGATGTATTCGGCTGCGGAGAATATCGATTTGATGCTGCGCTTATCCGGGGTCGGGAATCGACGTGAACGACAGCAGCGCGTGGACTATGTGCTGCGCCTGGTCGGCCTGAAGAAGTGGGCGGCGCACCGGCCGTATGAACTATCGGGCGGGCAGCAGCAGCGCGTGGCGATTGCGCGCGCCATCGTGACGCGCCCCGCGTTGATCCTTGCCGACGAACCGACCGGCGAACTCGACTCGGCCACGGGCCAGCAGATCATGGAACTCTTTCGCGAGATCGTCGATCGGGAGCAGACCACGCTGCTCATCGCCACGCACAACCTGGCGGTGGACGCCTTCGCCGATCGCGTCTGTCAGCTGGAAGACGGGCAGATTCTGACACAGCTGCATCCGCAGCGGGTTTGAGGATGACGCTGCACCGGCTGCCGGCGGCTCAGAGTCTGGCCAGGCCCGCGTGTCGAAACCCCGTTAGGACTTGTGCCCCGGTCTGGCGCGTCGCATACTTCAAGTGTGCGGCGACCGACAACGTCGGTCTGCGACAATCATTGGTTGATCAGGCGCAGGCGACTACGCAGGCATTGCCATCGTCGATCCATCTGCCGCTGCTGAGAAGGTAGCCTGGCGGGTAAAGCGCCGATGTTAAGTGAAGATGATCAGGCTCCAGAAGTCGAGTGGCCTTCTGGAGCCTGGAATTTCAGTTGATCCGCGACTTGCCCTATGGCGGTTCCCGATTTCGTTTACGCTTATGCTCCAGCAGGAGCGCCAGCTCCGCGACCAGCCGCCGCGCGAAGCGTGGCGCTCCGCTGAGAGCGTAAACCAATTAGGAAAGCGCTCTAATGGGCCGGATTACTGGTATGGGGTTGCCTGCCCAATTGCCGCCAGCTCGTCTCCGCCACGTCAACGTCGTAATATCTGGCGGCTTTCTTGATGTTAGCGAACGCCACCGCGCGCTCCTCATCCGACACATCCTCAACCTGATCGAAGCGGGCCAGCGCATTCCTGACATGCTCGGCGTCGGTCAACGGCTCTTTGCGTTGTCGGGGAAAGGCATAGGCGCTGTCTGGCAATTCCTTCCGGTCGGCAGTGTCGAGATCACCGTGTTTGGTATGGGGTTTCCAGGTTGTCTCAGCCATCGTGCGTTCCTCCCTAATATGACGTTTACTCAATCGAGTCGGGGCCTGTCACTCATACTCCCACCTGCATCCGACTATCATCTTATCATTCAGCCTCTAAAAATGTTCTAAATCGCCCCGCAACAAACTCTCAAAAGCGGCGGCCTGCATTAACGGGCAGGC
>JACRBO010000851.1 GCA_016219235.1 Chloroflexota bacterium | reverse complement strand
GGGGTCGGGAAGAACTTCATGTGCCGGACCTCAGACCTTTGCAGCAACAGATTTGGGACGCCTTGCAATTACCGCCGATCGCTGAGCTAACCCTTGCAGGGGGTAGCGGAAAATAGGTAGATACACTTGATTTTGCCCGCAAATGAAGGCAGCAGGGCCTTAAGCGCCAGCAAGTTGTCGCCGTGAATGATCAGGTTATCGCGCAGACCGGGTTTATCGGTCAGTGACTTCTTGACATCAGGAATCAACTGGCGATAGGGCACGCTCAGATGATGGGTGCGAATGATGGTTTTACCTTTGAAATTCAAGGTCGGCATACTGGCTCTCGCTAAACAATGGATTTCCCGCGTGGGCGGGTGATGAGTGAGGAACTGGCTCAGCCAAGTATAATCGGGGCAGAGACAAAAGGCAACGGGCAAAATAGAACGGGGGCTTAAAGTTTAGCGCCATTGGCACAGTGTTTTGACAAGGGAGGGGCCGCTTTTCACTCGTCACTCGTTACTCGTCACTTATGGTAGAATCAGCCTCGAACTTACACCGGAGCGTATCCCCCATGGTTATCCGACTCGAAAACATCGCGCAGTACGCAGGGCAAAGCGTCATCATCGAAGGCTGGTTGTACGACAAGACCGATAAGGGCAAGTTGCAGTTCTTGCAGGTGCGCGACGGCACCGGCATCGCGCAGGCGGTGGTCTTTAAGAAAGACGTCTCGCCGGAGATGTTTGAGCAGGCCAAACATTTGACACAAGAATCCAGCATCGTCATCACCGGCACGGTGCGCGCCGACGATCGCGCCCCCGGCATCCCCGGCGGCTTCGAGATCGGTGTGACCGATCTCAAGGTCATGCAAGTCGCGCAGGAATATCCCATTTCGCCCAAGGAACACGGCGTCGAGTTCCTCATCGACAACCGGCATTTGTGGCTGCGCTCCTCGCGGCAGTGGGCCATTCAGCGCGTGCGTTCCACGGCGATGCGCGCCATGCGCGCGTGGCTGGATGATCGCGGCCTGATGGAAGTCTCCACACCCATCATCACGCCCTCGGCCGCCGAAGGCACGTCCAACCTGTTTGAAGTGGCTTATTTTGAGGACAAAGCGTATCTGGCGCAGACGGGGCAGTTGTACAACGAAGCCAACATCTTCGCCTTCAAGGGCGTGTACTGCTTCGGGCCGACCTTCCGCGCAGAGAAGAGCAAGACGCGCCGCCACCTGACCGAGTTCTGGATGATCGAGCCGGAGATCGCCTATTGCGACCTCGATCAACTGCTGGAGATCGAAGAGCAATTCGTCAGCCACATCGTGCAGACGTGCCTGAAAGAGCGCGCCGTCGAGTTGAAGTATCTGGGCCGCGATGTGAGCAAGCTGCAAAATATCGTGCCGCCGTTCCCCCGCATCCGCTACGATGACGCCGTCGAGAAACTGCACCAACTCGAAGCCGAGGCGACCGATCCCGAGCAGAAGGCGCTGCTGCACATCGACTGGGGCAATGACTTCGGTTCGCCGCACGAAACGGCGCTGACCCAACTGTACGATAAGCCGGTGTTTGTGGTGGGCTATCCCACCGCAGTGAAGGCCTTCTATATGGAGCCGTGGCCCGATCGGCCTGAGGTGTGCAAGAGCGCCGACCTCCTCGCGCCCGAAGGGTACGGTGAGATCATCGGCGGGTCCGAGCGCATCTCCAGCCCCGAAAAGTTGATCGAGCGCCTGAACGATCACGGCCTGCCGCACGAGCCGTATCAGTGGTACATCGATCTGCGCAAGTTCGGCAGCGTGCCGCACAGCGGCTTCGGTCTGGGGGTGGAGCGCACCGTCGGCTGGATCTGCGGCCTGGAGCACATCCGCGAGGTCAGCCCGTTCCCGAGGATGTTAAATCGCATTTACCCATAGCTTGCGGAGTGCAGCACTGACAATCAACGGCCCCGTGATCGTTCTGATCGCAGGGCTGTCTGTTTGCTTCTATGCAATTTCCGGCTGAGGCGCTTACCAATCGGCGATGGCGGCTTTGCCGTAGCGCCACGCCCATTCCGTATCTTCCATGAAACGGGCCGGCCAGCCTTCGGGCGGGGCAGGCCATGCAGTGAAGTTCAGGATCGCTTCGCAAAAGCGATCGGCGCTGGCTTTGGTTGGCTCGTTCAGTAGTTGATCAATCAGCGTCATCAAATCAGCCGGCTGCTGCGGCGCTTCCTGCAAGCGGCGCAAGAACCACTTGTGATACGGATACATCAGCCGATTATGCGCCAGGATCAATCGGCCGCCGAACAATACCAGATCAGACACGGTGTGCATCAGTAGATATTGGTTGTTGCGCTTCTCGGCTTCGCCCACGTACCATTGCATCGCCAGCAATTGCGCGTAAAACGCTCGAATCTTCTCCGCGTGAGCGGCTTCAGGATACGCGGTGATGCGACCGAGCAGATTAGCCAACTGCGGCACTTGCGAGTAAGCGACGATAACGTTCTCAAACGCAGATCGGGCCGGTTCGCTGCCCCGATCGGCTACCTCCTCCAAAAAGGCCACATTCACGATCTTGCCGTCGACGTAGCCGCCGGGATAGTCGCACAGCTCAGTCGTGTAATAGGTCAGGGTGCGATCGGCGCTGCGGCGCGCATATTCTTCGTCGGTGGCAATGAGCATGAAGTCCACATCGGAACTGTCGTTGCCGTAGCCTTTGACCAGCGATCCGCCGATGAGCAAAGCCAGGAAGTTGGGGTCGTTTTTGAAACGATCAATCAGACGCTCGATCGCGCG
>JACRBO010000847.1 GCA_016219235.1 Chloroflexota bacterium | reverse complement strand
TGGGGGGACTTCACGCGGGCGCGTCGAATGAAAAGCACACGCGCGATTACGCTGGCGAACTGGTTCATCACCTTCAATTTCGTCATGCTGGGCTGGGTGTTCTTCAGTGCCAGCGATCTGCCCGCCGCGTTGAAAGCGATCGGTCGCCTGTTCGGAGTGAGCGACTGATGCACACACCGTTCGCTTCGCCGCGCCAGTTCGGTCGAGTGCTGATCAAAGCGCTCGTTTTGCTGCTGATATTTGATGCGGCGCAAATCGCGTTCGATCTCGCCGGCACACTCGATCGGGCGCGGCTGTACCGATCGTTTACGCCCCCGACCGAACGGCTGGGCCTCGCCGATCAAATCGGCGATCCGACCTGGTGGGCGATCGAGCCGCTGCTGGACGCCCATCAAATCGCGCAGCCCAAAGCGCCCGATGAATTCCGCGTGATTTTTTTGGGCGATTCAGCCACGTTCTGTTTGTACTGCCGCGCGAATGAAGCCATTCCCAGCCTCTTCACGCAGCTGGGTGCGACCCTTAACGGCCGGCGGGCCGTTGCTTATAATCTGGCCTACCCCGGCCCGGATTGGCTGAAGGATATCTTGATTCTGAAACACGCGCTGAACTATCAGCCGGACGCGATCGTGTGGCTCGTGACGGCGAATGGAGGTGGCGATCAAGCGCTGCCGCAAGAACCGGAGGCGCACCTCATCACACGCCTCAACGCAGCGGAATTGCCGGCTCTGGCGAAGCGCTACCACTTCGAGACATGGGAGACACTGCGCTATGCCGATGCGGCTGCATGGTATCAACGCTCGATCTTCACGCACGGCGGGCGCTATCGGGATTGGCTGATCCTCGTGGCACGGGCGTGGCGCAACGCGGTGGTCGATCCGAAACGGGATTTGTCGATAGAGTATCTGCTGCCGGGCGAACCGGTCACGACGAAACCGGTTGAAGCCGTGGCCGAAATCAACAATGCTTTGCCGGGCTTTGCGACGTTTCCCAACCGGCAATGGGCTTTGCTGCGGGCGGGTCAGCAAATGGCCGACGAGGCGGGTGTGCCATTGCTCGTCGTCAACGAACCCATCTACATCGCCAGTGGTCCGAATACTGAGGTCAACTATAATTCGTACTACGAGCGCAACCTGTACGATCGCTTCCGCGCAGCGCTGGCCGATTTCACCCGTCAGCATTCAATGACCTATCTCGATCTATGGAACTTCCTTCCCGCCGAGGATTACTCTAATACGGCATTGCACTATAATCTGGAAGGTAACCGCCGCATCGCTCAACAACTCTTGACTTCATTGAGCACTATGCATTAAGCATTGTGCATTATGCATTATGCATTATGCATTATGCATTATGCATTGTGCATTATGCATTGTGCATTATGAATTGTGCATTGACCATTGTCCCATGCCAAAATCCGATCAAGGCATCGAAGTCAGCCTGAAGCGCGCCCGCTACACCGTCATTCCCCGCACGCTGGTCTTCATCACGCGCGGCGATCACGTCTTGCTGCTGCGCGGCTCGGCCCACAAGCGCCTCTGGGCCAACAAATACAACGGTATCGGCGGCCACATCGAACGCGCTGAGGACATCTATTCCGCCGCGCGCCGCGAAGTATTCGAAGAGACCGGCCTCGACATTGAGAACGTGCGTCTCGTCGGCCTGATCAACGTCGACGGCGATCAACCCACCGGCATCCTGCTGTTCGTCTTCGCCGCCGAGAGCCGATCGGGCGAGCCGATCCCATCGGACGAGGGCACGCTCGAATGGATCGAACGTGATCATATCGCGCAGGTTGATCTCGTCGAAGACTTGCCCGTCATCCTGCCGCGAGCGATCAATCACCCGGTTGGGGCTTTGCCGTTTTTTGCGCATTACAGTTACGACGAGCAGGAGCAATTAGTGATTCGGTTTGCAGAGTAACGGGCACAACACGGCCAATGATCGCGCCGGCCGCGGTTGCCAGTCCGCCGCATTCTGGCTATACTCTGCCCCACCGTTTCAGGAGGCAACGTATGGCCGATCATCGCGATACACTCACCGAGATCTACGCCGGCTGGCAGCACTATCAAAGCCATTTGATTGACGCTTTGACGCCGCTCACACCCGACCAGCTGGCGCTGCAAGCCGCGCCACACTTACGCTCGATTGGTTCATTGGCCGCGCACATCATCGGCGCACGGGCGCGCTGGTTCAAGAATTTCCTCAACGAGGGCGCCGATAACCTCACACCGTTGACGCTGTACGGCGCACCCGATCAACCTGCGCTGACCACCGCCGAGTTGGTGAACGGCCTGCAACTCACCTGGAACGTGATGGCCGCCGCGCTCGATCGGTGGAGCGCCAACGATCTGGCGGAGTCGTTCACGCGCATACGCTATGGCGAAACGGCCACGCTCTCGCGGCGTTGGGTCGTGTGGCATCTCATCGAGCACGATCTGCATCACGGCGGCGAGTTGTTCTACTCGCTGGGCATGCACGGCTTGCCCACGCCCGATATTTAATCGTCTCACGCCAAGCGAAAGGCTGCTATGACCTCAAGACTAATCGATGGTGAAAATCGGATTAAGGTAAACGGCGTCACGCACTGGTACCAGATCGCGGGCGTGGAACGTGCAGCGGTCGAAGGACGCGCCACGACCCCGCTGGTGATCGTCCACGGCGGGCCAGGCGGGCATGTCTACAACTTCGAACGCACGATCGGCTCGCAGTTGGAAGCGTTCACTACTGTGATTTATTACGAGCAGCGTGGCTGTGGCCGCTCGGATCAGCCGCCCGATCCTTACACCTACACGCTTGAGATGTTGGTCTCCGATCTCGACGAGCTGCGACAGGCGCTCGGTCACGATCAGCTCAACTTGCTGGGCTTCTCATTTGGCGGCGAACTGGCGCTGGAATATGCGCTGGCGCACCCCGAACACGTTGAACGGCTGATCATTCAATCGCCGACACTCGGTCGCCGCATAGGCGCACCCGGCCTCTTCGACGAGCGAACCGCGTGCGTTCAACTCTACGGCTTTCAACTGGTGGCCTATGGCGAAGTAGCCCGCGTGGTGGGCGACATCCTCAACACGAATGATTCCCTGACCGCGCGGCTGGATCAGGTCTGGCAAAACGTCGATACCGAAACTGTCGATCGCTTTCTCTTCCACAATCACGCCGCCGCCAAATTGAATCGCCGACTATGGTCCGAGAGCGGCCTGATCAACACCGGCTATATGTTGGCCGCGTTGACGCAACAAACGGCGGACACGCCGCTGCTCGATCGGATAGCGGTTCTGTCCGTCCCGGCCCTCGTCGTGGTGGGACTGTATGATCGCAACACGGGCGTCGAAGCCTGCCGCGATGCGGCGACGCGCCTGCCCACGGCGCGTCTGATGGTGTTTGAGCACAGCGCCCACTTTCCCGAGATGGAAGAGCCAGATCGCTACGCGGCGACGATTCGCGAGTTTCTGGCTGACGAAGTGGTTAGCGGATAGTTGTCGGTCGGCGCTTCTGCGGCAAATCCGCGCCGGGGACGGCGCTGTGAGCATCGTTGGTGGGGCTATGGAAAAGCCCTGTGGCGACTGCCGTAATCGCTTGAGACTCCGAGCCTTCTGGTCTCGGAGTTTTTGTTTTGTCCGCCGACCGCCCTGCACCAGTCAGATTGCGGCTGAACGCAATGAAACTGCAAGGCAATTGCAATACTTTTGAAAGCCAAATTAGTGCCAATGTGCTATAAAATACCCACGTTCCTCCATCTTAAACCCGACTGATCTCGCCGATCTATCAGGTACCTTGTCGCTCAAAGTACGCTATTCTCATATCATGATCAAGGAGACCGATATGCCAACTGGAATCGAAACAACCACGGATCAAACCGAAAACGCCACGATCTACACGCCGCCCGCCATTGTTCACGAACTCAAACTCGAAACGCGCGCCGGCTCACCGCTGGGCGGTGGTTCATTGATCGATCCGCTGGGGCTGGATCCAAGCCAGCCGCAATAGAGCGACGCGCCGGAAGGAAACCGCAGCCCCGAGCATGCGGCCTCGGTTCAAGGGCAAATACATTGCCAGATTAAGTTTCGCCTGCGAGGGCTGGTTGTCCCTCGCAGGTTTTTGTTTTGCGCTATACTTGGCGGCGATCGATCTTTCATTCCGAGCGACGCCCATGCCCTATGACATTGTCGCCACGTTAGGCCCGGCCAGCCACACACCTGCCATCTGGCAGGCCATGTTGCAGGCCGGCGCCACTGCTTTCCGCCTCAACACCTCGCACCTCACGCTCGATCAACTTCACGACTGGCTCGCTGCGCTCCAGCCTGTCCTGCCCGGCGGCACGCCGCTGGTGCTCGATTTACAGGGGAGCAAATGGCGTTTAGGACAGTTTAAGCCAATCACTTTAGTCACAGGTCAAACGGTTCAACTTATCTTTGGGGACTCTACCACCCGATCGGATCAGCTGCCCGTACCGCACTCCGATTTCTTTGCCGCTGCCGGGGTCGCCGTTGACGGCGAGATCGTGTTGAACGACGCGAAGATCAAATTGACGATTGAATCGATCGCGCCAACCACTCTCACCACGCGAGTGCTGATGGGCGGCGAAATCTCAGCGCACAAAGGCATCACTCACGCCCGATCGGCCTATCGGCGCGAAACGCTCAGCGACAAAGACCGCGCCATAGTTGAGGGGACACGACATTTACCCGATGTGCGCTATGCCGTCTCGTATGTGAAAGACGCGCTCGAGATGGCGCAGTATCGCGACTTGATCGGCGATGCGTACCTGATCGCGAAGTTGGAGCGCCAGCCCGCGATGAATGAATGCGCCGCCATCGCCGCCAGCGCCGACGAACTGTGGGTGTGTCGCGGCGATCTGGGCGCGGAGTTGGGCTTGCGCGGCATGGCCGAAGCCGTACATCAGATCACGGCGCAAGTGCGCACTTTGCCCGTCCCAATAATGATGGCGGGGCAAGTGTTGGAACACATGACGGATCACGCGACGCCCACTCGCGCTGAAGTGTGTCAACTGCACGATGCGCTCGCGGCGGGTTATCGCGGCTGTGTGCTATCGGACGAAGCGGCCATCGGCCGCTATCCGGTCGAGAGCGTGCGCGTCGCGGCGATGTTTCGCGATTAACGTAGGGGCGACTCTCGAAGACCCGCACTGCTCCACGCAGTGGGCTAGTGCGCGCATATATCCGGCGGCATGTGGCCGCCCGTAGCCAATCAAGTGTATGGTTAACACAGGAGGTGATGCCTGATGACGAGGCTCAGCTCGGCGCACAAGATCAGCGCTGGAGCATGAGACAAACCTTGCGTGTGAACCGACGAACTTAACCAGGCGCGATCGTTTATCGGGTGGCCGATCCCCCAATCCGGCCACACAACCAGCCAGGGCACCCAAACCCAAGGACAACCCCATGAAAATCAGTCGGACAGTCCGTACCAGCATCATCGCCTCACTCGTCACGCTTGCGCTAGTCGCTTCCTGGGCGCTCGTCCAACCAGCCTCCGCCCGCAACACACTACCAGCGCCCGCCGTCGTCACGCCCACACCCTTGCCGCAGACGGGTGACGGGCAACTCGTCACCCCGTCCAATCGTCCCGTCGCGGCACCCGACAATGGCCCCGACGCCCGTAGCACGGCCAACGCCCCGACGGTGTTCTTCAGTTACTTCCGCCTCGTGGGTACCGCCCTTAACCCGCGAACCAGTGCCAAGGACTTCGCCTACAATTCCAACTGCTGCTTCTATAAAACGGGCGGAACCGACGATCGCTTCACAGCCCCGCTGCTTATTCCAGAGGGCTCTGTGATCAAGTACCTGCGGTTCTACTACGACGACACTTCGTCAGGGAATAACCTAACGGCGTGGATCACCCGCTATCAGCCGGGTATTTCCTTCGAAGACCTGACCAGTGTCACCTCCATCACCAACACCGGTTATGGGACGACCTTAAGCCCGGAGATTACGCATACCGTAGACCTTACCAACTGGGCCTATACCGTTATCGTAGCGGCAAACGGCAATACCATCTCTAACACGATCTGCGGTATCCGGGTCGCCTATTACGCGCCGCCGATCTTTGGCGCATTCCTGCCCGTCATTCAGAAAGAGTAGGCCGCGTTAGCCGGTTGTCAAAGCAACGCGCGGCGGGTGAGCCATCATTGGCTTGTCCGCCGCGTGTGGTTGACCCATGCGCCGATTCAGCCTAAAATGACGCCTGCCGGATCACCCTGCATGCGCAAGGAGCGATATTTATGACGGACAAACCCGCTGCCGATAAACCCGCCGAACCCGTGAAGCCTGAACCCAAAGATCAACTCGTCGAGACACAGCACACCATCACCATCGGCGATCAAACGATCGCGTACAAGGTCATCACCGGCACCATCGTTTTGAAGGAAGAGGCGGAGAAGACCGGCGACAAAGCCGGCGAGGCCGAAGGTGAGAAAGCGAAAGCGACAGTGTTCTTCATCGCCTACACTCGCACCGACGTGGAGGACGCCAGGCGCCCCATTACGTTTTCCTTCAACGGCGGGCCGGGGTCATCATCGGTATGGCTGCACCTGGGCGCATTGGGGCCGCGCCGCGTGCAACTGGACGACGAGGGTAGTCTGCCGCCCCCGCCCTATCAACTGACCGACAATGCCTATTCACTGCTGGATGTGACCGATCTGGTCTTCATCGATCCGGTAAGCACAGGCTACAGCCGTCCGGTCGCGGGTGAGAAAGCCAAAGAGTTTCACACCTTCAAGAAAGACATCGAATCGGTGGGCGACTTCATCCGGCTGTACACCACGCGCTATCGGCGCTGGCTGTCGCCCAAGTTCCTCATCGGCGAGAGTTACGGCACGACGCGCGCCGCGGGCCTGTCGGGCTATTTACAGGAACGCCACGGGCTGTACCTCAACGGCATCATGCTGGTCTCATCGATTCTGGATTTCGGCACGGTGGACGCTCATCCCGGCAACGATCTGCCGTACATTCTCTATCTGCCTACGTATGCGGCTACGGCGTGGTATCACCGCCGGTTAAGGGGCCGCTATCAAAAGGATTTGCGCAAACTGCTGAGCGAAGTGGAAGAGTTTGCCGCCGCTTACTACACGACGGCGTTGATGCGGGGCGCGACATTAGCGGCCAAAAGCCGCGCCAACATGATCGAGCAACTGACCCGGTATACGGGGCTGTCGGCGGATTATCTCGATCGAGTCAACCTGCGCATCGAGATTATGCGCTTCACCAAAGAACTGTTGCGGGGGCAAAGAAAAACCATCGGGCGTCTGGACAGCCGCTTCACCAGCGTCGATCGCGATGCGGGTGGCGAGTTCCCGGAGAACGATCCCAGTTACAGCAACATCGCCGGGCCGTACACCGCCGCCTTCTATGACTACGTGCGCGGCGACCTGAAATTCGAGAGCGATCTACCGTATGAGATTCTGAGTTTCAAGACCAACGCGCAATGGAAGTTTGAGGAACACGAGAATCGCTATGTGGAAGTGGCGGAGACGCTGCGCAAAGCGATGACGCTGAATCCGCACCTGAAGGTCTTTGTCGCTAACGGCTACTTCGATCTGGCGACGCCCTATTTCGCCACCGAATACACCTTCAATCATCTGGGCTTGCCCGCCGAATTGCAGGCGAATGTGAGCACGGGCTACTACGAGGCCGGACACATGATGTATGTGCATCTGCCCTCGCTGGCGAAGTTCAAGGCGGATCTGTCCAATTTCATTCAGAGCGCGCTGCCCAAAACGTGAGCGTCATTCGGGGTGAGATGAACTCGTCCCGAGCTCCTTTTCGGTCCTTCTGACCTGACCAAGAAACCTCACGCAAAGCAGCAAAGACGCAAAGATTTTGGGGCTGTTCTTTGCCTCCTGGCGGCTTTGCGTGAGCCATTTCCCGTTGGCTCTGAGCCTGCCTTTACCAACTACCACTGGCCCCGCCTCCGCTCGATTTGCCGCCGCCCTTGCGCGAACTACTGCTGGATCGACTGGAACTGCTGCTGGAGCTACTGCTGTGGGAATTGCTGGTCCAACTGGAACGGCGATTGCTTTCAGTCCGATTCCAGCGATTGTCATCATCGTCGTCGTTGTCCTGACCAGACGACCAGCCACCGGACTCTGAGCCGTGATCATTCGCAGCTTTGACAATGACGAACACCACTGTCGCTGCCACCCCCAAAACCAGCAAACCCTCCAGGGCAGAACTTGCTTCAGTTCGCGTCGAAGTTCGGCCGGAATTTGACGAGGTGGACGGCACACGAGTGGGCGGAACATCGCCCGTTTCGGGCAGGGGCTGATCGGTCAACTTGGCGATCATCGCCTGCGCGCCGATCCGGATTCCGCCGCTATAGTCGCTCTCGCGGAATTTGGGCAGCACATAGCGATCGATCACCGCCTGCATTTCGCTGCTAGGCCCGCTGCCATAGCCTGAGCCAAGCTCGACGCGCACTTTGCGATCCTTGACGGCCACCAGCAGCAGCACGCCGTCATTCTTCGTCGCATCGCCGATGCCCCATGCATTGAAGAGCTGTGTTGCAAATGATTCGATCGTCGCGTCGCCGGTGTCGTAATCGCCGATCGAGTCGATCGTGACCACCACGGCCTCAATGCCATACGCGGCCTGTAGATCAGACAGCATCGTTCGGACGGCAGCCGCATCGGCCGCCGTGAGCAGCTCGGCGTAATCGTTGATGAACGGATCGGTGCGTGGCGGATACGCACTCTGTCCTAACACGACCGGCGCAACCGGTAAAACCAGCACGAACAGCCACAAAATCAACCAGCGTCTCATCGCTGAGTCCCCCAATTGCTGAAGATGTGCCAAGTTTAGCACGCGCCGCCCGCGGCGGCAATGGCGCACCGGGTCACGGCCATTGGCCCCTCAAATGAACGAGTGCGGGTCAATGTTTTGCAGAGTGGCCCCGGCGAATAAATTCGCGGCAACAGCCGCACGAAGTCGGCCTTCGCCGACTGGTAGGCCCTTCCAGCACAATGCGCCCTACTATCTCCACAGGCAACAGCCCACAAAGTCGGCCTTCGCCGACTGGAACCCAGCCGACGAAGGTCGGCTTCGTGTATGTGTAGGCGCGATTTCAATCGCCAGCATGTTGCAGCCGCACTGGCGTAAGTGTGTTATAACCAATCTCAGAGACACCGTTCAACTGGAGCAGGCGGTTCCCAACATGACCAGAAAATTCAACATCATCGCCTTCGACGCCGACGACACGCTGTGGCATTCCGAAAGCCTGTATGCGGCCGCGCAGTCTGAGTATCGGCAATTGCTCGGCGGCTATGCTGCGCCCGATCAGATTGATCGCGTCCTCCACGACACAGAAATGCGCAACCTGCCGTTGTATGGCTACGGCATCAAAGGCTTCGCCCTATCGATGATCGAGGCCGCTTTGGACATCAGCGCGAGCCACATTCAAGGGCACGAAGTTCAACGCGTACTCCAGCTCGCCCGGCACATGCTGTCAGCCGAGTTGCAGCTGCTCGATCACGCGGCTGAAATTGTCGCTCAACTGGCGGAAACCTATCCGTTGATGCTGATCACCAAAGGCGACTTGTTCGACCAAGAATCCAAGATCGAACGATCCGGCCTGAAGCCGTACTTTCACCAGATCGAGATCGTCAGCGACAAGACGCCCCGGGCGTATGCCGCACTGTTAGCCAAACACAATCTCGAACCGGCGAAGTTTCTCATGGTCGGCAACTCGCTCCGATCGGACATCTTGCCCGTTGTCGAGTTGGGTGGGTACGCCATCCACATTCCCTATCACATCACGTGGGCGCACGAGCACATCGAAGACACGCACGCCGCGGGCTACGAAACGCTGGAGCATCTGGGCCAACTGCCGGCGGCGATTGAACGACTGAGCCGACATGCCTAAACAAAACCGAGTGACCCCAACCGGCGAGATCATTGCCACAGCGGCGCGCGGCACGCTGTTGGGCAATCGCGGCTGTCTGCACGATGAGCATCAACAGATTCGGCGACCGTATCAACTGCAACGCTGGATCATTTGCCTGTTGGAGTTCAAAGGTCGCCGGCACATCATCATGACGCCGGGTCACTACACCGAACTCTTCTTCCTCGACGAAGCCACCGCGCTGGCCGCCGGACACCGCCCGTGCGCAGAGTGTCAGCGCGGGCGCTTCAACGAGTTTCGAGCGATATGGGCGCGGGCCAACGCAGATCTCGCCGGCAGTACCAAACCGCTCGCGACCATCATCGATGCGGTGCTCCATCGAGAACGGCTTGACGCGAACGGGCGCAAGATCACCTACTCCGATCGATTGTCGGCGCTGCCCGATGGGAGCTTCATACAACAATCGGGCGATGATACTGCGTGGTTAGTGCTGGGCGATCAATTGTTGGCGTGGAGTGCGTTCGGTTACACGCAGCGAATAGCACGCTCCGCCGGGGAAACGCGGGTAGCCGTACTCACACCCCGATCGATCGTGCGCGCCCTGACGGCCGGCTATGAAGCGGGCATTCATCCTTCAGCCTTGCAGAGTAAGCCATGACGCCGACACCGCTCACTGATGAGACGTTGGCCCACGGCTTGCGCGTCCTCGCCAGGCGCGATCGCGATCTGGCGCGCGTGATCGATCAATACGGGCCGCCGCCGATGTGGGCGCGACGACCGGGCTTTCCCACGCTGATCCACATTATTCTTGAGCAACAAGTCTCATTGGCTTCGGCACGAGCGGCCTTCAATCGGCTGAAAGCGGCGATCCGTGTGACGCCGCGCAATCTCCTCACGCTGGATGACGCCACGCTGAAAACGATCGGTTTCAGCCGGCAGAAGACAGGCTATGCGCGGCATCTGGCCCAGGCCATACTCGATCGGCGCTTCAACCCGGCCGCGCTGGCGAACATGGACGATGAGTCGGCCCGTGCGGCGTTGATCGAACTCAAAGGCATCGGCGTGTGGACCGCCGAGATTTATTTGCTGATGGCCCTGCGCCGCCCCGATGTGTGGCCGCATGGCGATCTGGCGCTGGCCGTCGCCGCACATCACGTCAAGCAGTTGCCCGCGCGACCAACGTATGACGAACTCACCGCCATGAGCGAAGCCTGGCGGCCGTGGCGGGCCGTCGCAGCTCGGGTGTTATGGCATCACTATCTGAGCCAACGCAAACGCTAAATCAATCGGAGCACACGCATGAGCCCTCGCCGACGCCGCAACCCTAAACAGACCTTTGGTGTCTTGACGGTCGTGCTAGTCCTCATCATCGGGTTTGCAGCTTACACCTATGCCAGCCAATATCAGCTGCGCCCTTATCTGGTCTGGCTGGCGACGCTCAGTGTCGTAACTTTCATCTGGTACGGCTTCGATAAAGGCCAATCGAAACGCGGCGGCCTGCGTGTGCCGGAGATCGTCTTGCAACTGCTGGCTGTCGCGGGCGGCTTCCCCGGCGGTTGGCTGGGCATGATCTTCTTTCAGCACAAGACCAGGCACAGCAGTTTCGTCGTCGTGCTGGTTTTGAGCACACTCTTACAC
>JACRBO010000086.1 GCA_016219235.1 Chloroflexota bacterium | reverse complement strand
TTTATGATATCGGTGAACAGGTCATGCGGGCTAAGGAGCGTTCCGAGATCGATCCGGCCTTCAAGCGTCAACTCAGTGTTTTCCAAATCGGCTGGCGCAAGTTGCGCCGCTGGCTCACGTGTCAAACTTCACGGCTGCCGCCCCTAACCTTACGGCTCAGCCCCTTCCGCCTCGCTCCGGCTTGGCGAAAGTGAAAGTGTTAGCTACTCAGGTTGTGATCTATAATATCACGCAGTCCAACATCCTTCAATCATCGACAGGTTGTCCATGACATCAGAGCCGCCCACCCGACTGCTGTTCATCAACGCGCACGTCTATACACCCGATCAGGTCTACCAGCCCGGCTGGCTGCTGACCGACGGATCACGCATCCGGCTGATCGGGCCGGGGCAGCCGCCGCCGTCGCTCGACGGCACAGCCACGCGCATCATCGATGCGTCCGGTTTGCATCTGCTGCCGGGCTTCATCGATCTGCACGCGCACGGCGCCTGCGGTTGTGACGCGATGGATGCTTCGCCGGCCGCGCTGCACACCATAGCGCAATTCTATGCTCAACATGGCGTCACCAGTTTTCTGCCCACTACCTGGACGGCCTCGCATGACGACACCAGTCGCGCGTTGGACGTGATTACGGAACTGACCGGGCGTGTGCCCGGCGGGGCCACGATTTTGGGCGCACACATGGAAGGGCCGTATCTCAACGCGAGTAAATGCGGCGCGCAGGCCCCGCAGCATATCCGCCGCGCCGATCCGGCTGAAGTCATCGCCCTGCTCGACGAGAATCATATCAAACTGGTAGCGCTGGCCCCGGAGTTTCCCGAAAATCTGTGGCTCATCGACGAATGCGTGCGGCGCGGCATCACGGTCTCGGCCGCGCACACCGCGGCCACCTACCAACAGATGTTGACCGCGGTCGAGCATGGGCTGCGTCAGGCGACGCATACCTTCAACGCGATGACGGGCCTGGGCCATCGCGAGCCGGGCACGGTGGGCGCGGTGCTGACCAGCGATCATATCCGCGCGGAGTTGATCGCCGATAACATCCACGTGCACCCGGCAGCGATGAAGGTGTTGGTGAAGGTCAAAGGCCCCGATCGGGTGATCCTCGTCACCGATGCGATTCGCGGTGCAGGTATGCCGGACGGCGAGTATCGCGTCGATCAACGCGCCATCGCCGTGCGCGACGGGACCGCCCGCCTACCCGATGGCACATTGGCCGGCAGCGTGTTGACGATGGAACGCGCGCTGCGCAATATCATGACGGCCACCGGTCTGCCGCTGCGCGAGGCCTGGCCGATGACCAGTTGGAACGCCGCCAAATCGATCGGGGTAGCGCAGACCAAAGGCAGTTTGGAATCGGGCAAAGACGCCGATCTGGTACTGCTCAATTCCAGTCTGACTTTGGTCATGACCGTCGTGGAGGGCGACATCGTTCATGAAGTCAGTTCAGATCGTCCAGTGTTAGCGGCGATCTAGGATTTAGTCAAGGGAGGCTAAATGTCCAATTCGAATCAACGGCTGGCGCTCATCGTGGGATCGCTGCTGATCATCACGGTGGGCACGCTGCTCATCCTCAGCGCCATTCCGGCGAGCACCCCCACTGCAACCGCGCCAAGCGCACTACAGACTGCGCCGCAAGCGGCACCGACCGCGTCTGCCGAAATTCCTTATCCTGAGATCGTGCGCGTCAGTCTGGGTGACGCCAAGGCCGCTTACGATCTGAAGCAGGCTGTCTATCTGGATGTGCGCGATGCCGATTCGTATGCAAACAGCCACATCCCTGGCGCAGTGTCCATCCCGCTGAACAATCTGGAAGCACGGTTGAAAGACCTGGACCCCAATGCGTGGATTTTGACGTACTGTACTTGACCGGCTGAAGAATCAAGCGCCCGTGCGGCGCAATTCCTCATGGAGAACGGTTTCCGCAAAGTCAATCCGATCAAGGGCGGTTTCCAAAGTTGGGCAGCGGCCGGTTATCCGGTTGAACCGTAAACACCTCCTAATGAAACTGCCGAAGTCGAGCCCGACTTCGGCAGTTTCATTTACACTTCGATGTACTGTTTCCACTCCGGCCGGATGCCGGACGCGACCACCAGATAGTTGACGCGCGGCGTCTTCGGCTCGAAGTCGGGATTGATGAAACGCATGCCGGCTTCGCGCATCGAGCGGCCACCTTTGCGCTGCTGGCAGCGGGCGCAGGCCGCAACGGTATTGCTCCACGTGTCGGGCGGAATCCGATCGACACGGCACTTCCATTGCGGGATGATGTGATCGAGCGTGGCGTCGTCGGCGCGCATCACCTTGCCGCAGTACCGGCATGTGTAATGATCGCGCACCAGCACGCCGCGCCGCGACCACGACGCGCCCCGGCGCGGAACGTGCACGTAGTAGCGCAAGCGCAGCACGCTCGGCATTGGCACGCTGAAGTTAGGCGAACGCAGTTCACGATTGGGCCACGTCTCGATCACGTCGACCTTGTCGGACATCAACAGGCCGATCGCGCGGGGCAGCCCGATCACGCGTAACGGTTCATAGGAAGCGTTTAACAACAGGATACGATTCATGATCATCACTCACCAATAAAAAGCGCGAAGAGGATTGTCTTCGCGCCTGTACGAACTACAGATAGATCATGCTCGATGATCTACCGAAAGCCTCCGACAGGCGGCAAAGCACACGGCACCAATCCACGCACATTGAGCGTGGGCATGACGTTAAAGTCGAATAGGGTTGAGAACTGCCATCGGTTTTGAACCATGCCGCCGATTATACGCGCCGAATTTCCCGCTGTCAATGATTTCGGCGCAATCTTGAAAAGTTGGCTCATTCGGTGTTTCAAGGAGGCGGCAAAATTGCGGTAAGATTGCCCCATCTTCTCTAGCCGGTGTTGCCCATGCTCGTGAATATTCAGACCCTTATCGATGAAGCGAAATGCTACGAAGCGGTGCGCCAGTTGCGGTG
>JACRBO010000839.1 GCA_016219235.1 Chloroflexota bacterium | reverse complement strand
GCGACCACCGTGGTGGAAGAAGCCATTAGCGGCGTAAGGGTGGTGCAGTCGTTTACGCGCGAACCGTATGAGATCGGCCGCTTCCGCGACAACAACGAGCGCACGTTCCAACTCGCCATGCAGCGCATTCGACTGTCGGCGGTGTTCGGGCCGCTGGCCTCGTTCATGGGCTTTGCCGCGGTCGTCTCGGTGTTCTGGTTTGGCGGGCACGAGGTGTTGAATCAGAATTTGTCGCCGGGCCAACTGGTGATGTTCCTGATCCTGACGATGACGATCGCCGGTTCGATCGGCCAATTCAGCAGTTTGTGGACGGGCCTGCAGGAAGCGCTGGGCGCGACGAAGCGGCTGTTTGAGATTCTGGACACGCCGCCGGAGATTGCCGATGCATCCGATGCGCGCCCCCTGCCCCGCGTCGCTGGTCATATCCAACTCGATCGCGTATCGTTTGCCTATAAGGACAACGAGAAAGTTCACACGCTGCACACTGTTTCGCTGGAAGTAAAACCCGGTGAAGTGCTGGCGCTGGTCGGGCCGAGCGGCGCGGGCAAGACGACGCTGGTCAATTTGATCCCGCGCTTCTTCGATGCGACGAGCGGCAGCCTGTACATCGACGGCGTCGACATTCGAGCGGTGCAGGTGAAATCGCTGCGCGAACAGATCGGTCTGGTGCCGCAGGAAACGCTATTGTTTGGCGGCACCGTGCGCGAGAATATTCTTTACGGCAAACTCGACGCGAGCGAAGCAGAACTGATCGACGCAGCCCGCGCGGCCAACGCGCACGATTTCATTCTGCAATTGCCCAACGGCTACGAGACCATCGTCGGCGAGCGCGGTGTGAAGTTGAGCGGCGGCCAGCGTCAGCGCATCGCCATCGCGCGCGCCATCTTGAAAGATCCACGCATTCTATTGTTGGATGAAGCTACGTCCTCGCTCGATAGCGAAAGCGAAGGCTTAGTGCAAGAAGCGCTGGAACGCTTGATGAAAGGGCGCACGTCGATTGTGATCGCCCATCGCCTCTCGACGGTCCACAACGCCGATCGGATCGCGGTGCTCGATCAGGGTCGTTTGATCGAACTGGGCACGCACGCGGAACTGATCGCGCAGGATGGTTTATACGCGCGGCTGTATCGCATGCAGTTCCGCGACACCAACGGGCCGTCGGGCGCAGAAGAACCGATCGAGCCGGCGGCAGCCGCCGCCCCCGCGCGCCGTTCGCGCAGTTTGTTGCCCGGTCTGGGTGTGTGATCGCACCTTACGCATTACTCGTTACTTGTTACTCGTTACGTTGAGGCTTTATGGACTATCGGACTGAAGTATATGCGCCGGCCACCACGCTGGAAGTGATCGCCTCCTTGCGATCGGCGCTGGGGCAAGTGATGCGCATCGAGAATCACACCATTCACGAAGCGCCCGTGGAGTTGATCGAGTTCACGGGCACGCTGACGCGCGCCTCGGACGAGGCGTTCGATCACATCTATGCGCGCTTCATCGAGGTGGGCTATACGCCCATGCTGAGCCAGCGCGACGGCAAAGAGATCGTCATCGCGCAGCATGGCATCGTGCAGCCCACGGCCAGCAAAACGAGCACCAATGTGATCTTGCTGGGACTGACCATTGTCAGCACGTGGTATGTGGGCATTTTGTATGCAGGCGGAGAAAAACTGGTTGCAGCCGTCGACCGCTACAACGGCGATTTGTTCCGCGCCATATCCAGCGACCCGCAACTGCTGTTGGGCGGCTTGCCCTACGTGTTCGCCTTGCTCGGCATTTTGGGCGTCCATGAAATGGGTCACTACGTCGCGGCGCGGCTGCACAGAGCCAACGTGACGCTGCCCTACTTCATCCCCATGCCGTTTGGCCTGGGCACGATGGGCGCAGTGATTCGTCTGAAATCACCGATCAAAAACCGCCGACAGTTATTTGATATCGGTGTGGCCGGACCGCTGGCGGGTCTGGCGATTGCGATCCCGTTGTTGATGATCGGGCTGATGACTTCGCCGGTACAGTTCGTCGGGACGCCCGTGCCTGGTTCGCAAGAAGGCAACTCGATTCTGTACGCGCTGCTCAAATTCATCATCAAAGGCCAGTGGCTACCCGGCGGCGGCTACGATGTGATCGTCAACGCGGTGGCCTTCCCCGCATGGTTTGGCCTCATCGTCACGATGATCAATCTGCTGCCCATCGGCCAACTCGACGGCGGGCACGTCATCTACGCGCTGTTTGGCCGCACGCAGTGGCGCGTGGCGAATATGGTGCTGCTGGCCTTGATCGCGCTGGGCGCGTATCTGGCCGTCGCCACCGAACAATTGCTGAATGTGTGGTTGATGTGGGCGCTGCTCTCGCAGGTATTCGGCTTGCGCCATCCGCCGCCGCTCGACGATATCACGCCGCTCGATCGGAACCGCAAACTCATCGGGTACGGTGTGATCGTGATCTTTGTGCTTATCTTTACGCCGGTGCCGTTCTCTTAGAGGTTGGAAGTTAGAGGTTAGAAATTGGAGGTTGGAAATTTGGAAGCCGCCCTACCCGATCAAACACTTACGCCATTGCGATCGCTGCTCACAGATGTCTTTTCGATCACGGACGCGCGCGTGTTGGATGCAGCCGCCGAAGCGGGCGCGCCCGATAAAGCGATCGAGTTTCGCGGCCAATTGATGCAGTCATCCGATGTGGCCTACCGCACGTTGGAGCCGCGTTTCAAAGACCTCGGTTACACGATCGTCCTTCAGCGCGAGGGCGGCGCCGACGTGGTGCAGGCGCTGCATGGCGTAGAGGCGGCCCGCCCGCCCCGGTTGATCATCAACGTGGTGCTGCTGATCGCTACCAGCGTCACGACGCTGATGGCGGGCGCCATCATCAGCGGGGTGTTGATGCGCTCGCCGGAGGTGTTTCTGCGGCGACCGGCGCTGCTGCTGGAAGGCTTTCCGTTTGCGTTTACGCTGTTGCTGATCCTGGGTATCCACGAAATGGGCCACTATGCGGCGGGTCGTTTCCATCGCACCGCCGTGACGCTGCCTTATTTCATCCCGATGCCGCCGTTTGGCGCGCTGCCGCTCGGCACGCTGGGCGCGTTCATTCAACTGCGCTCGCCCATCCCTCATCGCCGCGCACTGTTCGACATCGGCGTGGCCGGGCCGCTGGCCGGACTGGTCGTCGCGATCGGCGCGTTCGCGATCGGTTTATCGACTGGAACCGTTAGCCACGGCGGCAGCGGTTTGACGCTGGGTCGATCGATCTTCACCCAGTTCATGATCGGTCTGTTTCAGCCCGAGGCGCTGCAACCCGGCTTTGGCGTGCAGATGAACCCCATCATGTTGGC
>JACRBO010000852.1 GCA_016219235.1 Chloroflexota bacterium | reverse complement strand
GTTGCCCCCGCCTCTGCTTTGATGAGGGCTACGCTTCGGCCACGGCATACAGGCGCTTCAAACTCTTGTAAGCGGGCAAACCCTGCATCGACTGCCAACGCCCTTCGCGGTCGGCCATGCGCCATTCATACACGTGGCCACCCTTCTCTTGATACCAGAAATGCGGCGCCATGCCCAGCGCGCGCGTGAAGGCCGTCTTCAGCCACTCATTCTCTTGCGCCAGACGGATGATCAAAAACTGGCGCGGCTCAAATTCAATCTCGAACTTATCTGTGCCCCACAGGCCGCTGACCACGTAGGGCGGTTCTTTTTTCGTCAGGGTCAACCAGGCGTTGTAGAAGCCATAGGACCACAAATCCTGCCGCATCTTTTCAACGGTCGCGCCGGGGGTCAGTTGGCGCTGGGCGTAAAACCAGTGAGTGGCTCGATCGATCATGTGTCCTCCAGAATGATGACGGGGGCGTTGTGGTGCGCCCGGCATAGCGCATTCGCGTGAGAGGTATTATACTCAGGTTTGTGGCTCACGCCAAAACAACTCGATTGGACTTTTATCTTGATTGATACTCAACTCCTTGCAACCGGCGCGCATGACCTGGGCGTCGATCTCGACTCCGGACAACTCGATCGGTTTTCGCGGTTCGCCAATCAACTGATCGAATGGAACGCACGCTTCAACCTCACCTCGATCGTCGAGCCGCGCGACATTGTCATCAAACACTTCCTGGACAGCCTCAGCGTGATGCGGGCGATTCCAGCCAAGGCCAAACGCATCATCGATGTGGGCGCGGGCGCGGGCCTGCCGGGTCTCCCGCTCAAGATCGCGCGCCCCGACGTGACACTGGTGCTGGTGGAAGCCACGCGCAAGAAGTGTGAGTTTCTCGAAGCGCTGATCAAGGACTTGAAAGTGTACAACGTCTTCGTGGTCAACGCGCGGGCCGAAGATGTGGGCCGCGATCCCGATCACCGCGAATATTATGATGTGGCCGTGGCGCGCGCCGTGGCCGATTTGCCGGTGCTGGCCGAATACCTGCTGCCGCTGGTTAAAGTGGGCGGCGTGGCGATTGCGCAGAAGTCAAAAGCGGTCGCAGCCGAAGTCGAGCGCGCCGACACGGCGATTTTGCTGTTGGGCGGCCTGGATGCCGACGTGATCCCCGTCACCGTGCCCGGCCTGCCCGACGAACGCAATTTAGTGGTGATTGAAAAATTGGTTGAAACGCCGGAGGAATATCCCAGGCAAGTAGGCGTGCCATCGAAGAAGCCGATCGAATGACAGGGTGACTGCAAGATGGAGAGACGGAGAGAAAGAGAGATTGAGTGAAACCATCTCGCCATCTCTCCTTCCCTCCATCTCTCAGTCCTCAATGCGCCCCTTCACTACTTTCAACAATCGCGCGTGAGCGCGGAACTCCGCCGTAAACATTTCCTGGTCAGTGCTGGTGAGGATCGATTGGTGCGCACCATTGATCTGATTCAGCAGGAAACCGCGCCGGTTCATATCCAGTTCGGCCATCACTTCGTCCAGCAGCAGAATCGGCCAGTCGTCGATCTTGGCTCGCATCCAGTGGACTTCGGCCAACTTCAACGCCAGCACGGCGGTGCGCTGCTGCCCGCGCGAACCAAATGTCCCCAGATCAATTTCATCGGCGATAAAGCGTAGCTCGTCGCGATGCGGGCCGACCAACGTCGTGCCGCGCGCCAGTTCTTCGCGGCGTTTCGCATCGAGTTGTTTCAGGAACGCCGCCTTCGCCTGGGCGAGTGTCGCTTCCGGCGATTGCGTGGGCAGATCCAGTTTCAAGCTGTGCTGATAGACCGGCGTTTGAGGTTGATCGAGACTGAAGGCTGGCTGATAGCGCAGATGCAAGTTGTGCCGTTCGCTCGTCAGGGTGCGATGGCGCTGATCGGCTTGTGCTTCCAACTCTGCAATGGCCGCCTGCCGCCGCAGCGTAATCAGCGCCCCCGACTTCGCCAGCTGTTCATCCCAGTACAGCAGTTGATCAGGATCGCCGCCCGTTTCGGCCAGTTGCTTTAGCAAGGCATTGCGCCGCACCAGCACATCGCCGTATAGATCGAGTGCTTCGACGTATTCTGCATCCACCTGCGACAGCGCGTTATCGAGATACCGGCGTCGATTGCCCGGTCCGCCGCTGACGATCTCGACATCATCGGGCAAAAACATCACGACGGCGATCTGTCCGATCAAGCCCGCACCCTTGACGATCGATCCATTGACCTTGATTTGCTTGCGGAAGCGCCAGCCGTCTTCGGTGTTGGCCGGTTCAAGCATGAGCACCAGTTCGATGTGCAGTGATCGATCGGCGCCTGCGCGATCTTTGCGCACGACATCCGCCACGATGCGCGCATACGGCGTGCGGCTCTCTTCCGACGCCAGCCAGTGGATCATCTGCCGATCGCTGGCCGTGTGGGACGATCGGCCGGTAGCGAGGACGTAAATCGCTTCCAGCAGGCTGGTCTTGCCCTGGGCGTTGTCGCCGTGCAGCAAAATCGCCTGCGCGGGCAGATCGAGTTCCAGGCGCGCGTAGGTGCGAAAGTTGGTGAGTGAGAGATGACGGAGGTACATAACGAGTGACGAGTGATGCGTGACAAGTGAAGTGCGGAGATTGTATCACAGATGAAGCCAAATTTTCCAAAGCAGCTGTACCGGCGGCACAGACAAAAAGGCCGTCCCAGATCTTGAGGTATCTGGGACGGCCAGCCTGCCGCTATGTGTGT
>JACRBO010000085.1 GCA_016219235.1 Chloroflexota bacterium | reverse complement strand
GTAACAGTCGCGCAGGTCGGGGCTGTGTGTTCGATCGATATCAGCCTGCGTGACGTAGAAGGTCTGACCGTCTTCGCCGAACATCACGGTGCCCGATCCATCGCCGGGGCCGATGTGCTGCATGGCGTGATCGTCGAGCATGATCCCGGCAAAGACGATCGGCCACTTGCGCCCGCTGGCGTGCCCACCGTTGGCCGGCCAGTTTTCTTCACCGCCGTTGATCGCCACACCATACAGATCGATCCCTAGCTGCACGTAGCGGACGAGCAGCGTTTCTTTCGTTTGCGGCGTGAAGTCGAGGTTCAACATCAAAGCCCCGCTGCCGACCTCGGCAGCGATCTCACGTCCGTAGTCGGGCATATTTTCGGCGGGGTGATGGTAACGGCCGATCCAACCGGGCACGTGATCGATCCACGGTCGTTCGAAATAGCGCTCGACCTCGGCTAAGCCGGGCGTGCCGGCGACAGGGGCTAATCGGGCCAGCCGCGCCCGATCGAGCTGTGCGGCGTTGAAGCGAATCGTTTTGTCACTCCCGCTGTAAGGAGGCCGAAAACTTCCGACCGGGGCGGGTGTGGCCAACACAGTCAAAATCGCCGCGGTCTTCAATTGGGGACGCGCCCCGGCTGCGGGCAGGCTGATCGACGAGACCAGTGAAGAACCCGGCTGAACGATCAAGGGATTGGCGGCGGATAAAGCCTGCCCGTTCGGTCGAGCAAAGTTGAGGGCCGCATCGAAATCCGGGCCATACCCGCCATACATGGCGCTGTCATAGCCCTGCGTTGAGCCGTTGTGCGGTGACGGGTTGATCATCGAGCCGTTGAGGGTGCGGGTGCCGCTGAGGATGGAAGCCGGAGAAATCGCCGTAATGGTGAGCGGCCCCACGACCCAATAGTCGCCGTTGGCAAACTGACCATACTCATAACTTCGATCGAAGGTCCACGTAATGCCGAACTGAGCCAGTTGGTTCGCTGTGGCGTGAGCGCCTGGCGCAGGCCGCGCGCCAACGCCGGCCGCCCCACTCGCCGCGGCTATCACGGCTAATGCCGCTGACGACGCAAAAACCAGAGCAACATACCTCGTTCTCATAGATTTCCTCATAGTCCTTTCGACGCCACCGGCAAGTATACCCGGAAGACCTCCGTGACGACGTGGAACATCAGCGGCACAGTCACGGTGCCGGTCGGGATTGGCGCTGGATCGTAAATCGTGACGGGGTAATCGCCGAGTACGCTCACGTCACTGACGTCGATGGTGGCGATGAGTCGGTTGCTGCTGATGAAGGTCGTCGGGCGAGCACTGCCGTTCCAGCGCACTGTGCTACCCGGTGTGAAGGCGACGCCATTGGCCGTCAACGTGAAAGTCGTTGGCTCGTCAACATCAGACAGGGCCGGGCTGATGGCCGTCAGCGTCAACTGCGCCGGGCCATTATCGATCAGAATCTTGGACGCAAATGGCGACAAGGTTAGACTGCCGACTACGGATTTCTGGTCGAGATCGAGATATTGCCGATCGCCCAGATCGACGTTTGAAGAAGTCTTCGTCGCGTTGTAAAAGACTTTGCCGCGCGAAGCCTCACCGGCGGGCTGCGTAAACCAGTTGGTTGTGGAATGACTCTCCAGGCCGCTGAAGGTTTTCCAATCGCCGAAAGCGTAGCGTGTCCACGCCGGGCCATAGGCGATGTGCCTGGTCACGTAGGGATGGAAGAGATAGTTGTAGTCGGACGAGACGAAGTTGCTGAGGCTGCGCGCGTACAACGTCCACGCCTCGTTGTTCAAGCCGTAGAGCACGTTGTTGGCGATGGTCGCGCGCGTCTCGTCGCCGCCCAGGCTGATGTGCGCGCTGTATTCAATGCCGGTCGAGGCGTCAAAGACGGTGTTGCCCACGATCTGCCCCGTCGAGCGTTGATACAGGATGCCTGTGATCGTCGTGCTGATGACGGTGTTGCCGCGCGTCTCGACATCGCGTGAGTAGTGGTCGATGTACAATCCCATACCGAATGCCGCGCGTGACGGATGACACCCTTCGACGTTGCCGGGAATATCGACGATGAGGTTGTCGATGAGGTGCACGTTGTAGACGGTGGTTGCCGCAAGGCTGGTGCTGCCGAAGGTGCGCACGCCGCCGCAATCGGCTTTAGTGGCGCAGGCTTGCGTGATGAAGTTCTTCTCCAACGTGGTGTCCGGCCCGAATACATCCACGCCGTTGTAGCCGATCTGCTCGAAGCGATTGTAGCGTAAGGTGTTGCCGTAGCCGGAGTCGCGCACATCGTACAATCGGCTGCGGAGGCCGTCGCCGTTCTCGGTGCACTCGCTCGACGTGAGGCCGCAGCTCATACCGGACTTGCCCAGGTTCTCGATCAACGCGATGTGCTTGATCGTGTTGCCCTCAAACGTCGAGGCGGCGAAGTAACCGGTGATGCCGAAACTATTCGCGCCGTCGATGACATTGTCGGTGAACGTCAGATGATCGCCGCCGCGCAGACCCTGGCGGCCGTTCGACGGTCGTTCCAGCCAGCTGCTCAGGTTCACGCCGGCGTTGTCCACATCTTTGATCGTCACGTTGCGCACGGTCAGGTGATGATAGATGTCGCCGTTCATGCCGCCCGGCGTGCCGATACCGTGATTGAACCAGTTCTTGATCTCCAGGTTGTCGACGATCACGTAAGCGGTGGCCGCGCCGTTGCTCAACATCAGGCCGCCATGCCGCAGCGTGGTGGCTTCTTCTTGAATGACCGCCCCCTCGATGTCGCCCGGCATCCCGCTCATCGAGTACAAATAGACGCGGCGTGTCGGCGGATCGTAATACCACTCGCCGTCTTGATCGAGCGCGGCGCGATGATTGTTGATGAAATAACCCCAGCCCACGCAGTTACTCCAACTGGAGATCAAACACGATAAACCCTGATTGAGCGTCAGCGCGTGATCGCTGGTGCCAGTCACCTGCCGATCGAGCATCGACCAGCGGATGTTCTTGATGTGCACGATCGCGCCGGTCCAATCGATCGCGGGCAGTTCGTTGTCGGTGATCTGATTACCACCAGCGCTATGCGCATCGACAAATGAATAGCCGCCAGCCGGATCGTTGAGATTAGGCCAGCGCCCCAGGGTCAGGCGTTGGCCGTTCCGAAAGAGCTGGTTGATACCCAGCGGAAAATCGCTTGAGGAAAGCTCGGCGCGAAAGACGTTGTCCGAATCCTGCGTCCAGCCACCAATCGATCGCGAACCAGAGAGGATCGGCTTGTTGGCACAGCCCGCCGGGTATGAACCAAAAACGATCGGGGCCAGCTCTGTACCAGATTTGCTCAGGATCAGCTGCTCGGCCTGCCACACCTCGCCGCAGCTGAACAAGACTCGATCGCCCGGCAACAAATTCAGGGCGTTTACTCTGGCAAGGGTCTTAAAGGCATTCACTTCCGACAAGCCATCGTCGCTATCACTGCCCGTGGAACTGGACACGTAATAGGTGACGGCGGTCGGGCCGGCGGGCAGCGGCAGAGCGGTCGTTGCCAGTATGATGATCAGGCAATAAAACCGGGCGAATTTAAGGCGTGGCATACGTGACTCCTGGCGGGTAGCGCTGACTAAGACTTCAGGTGAACGAATCGCAGGTTTGTATCGACACACGACCGGCGCGCAGCGTCCCCCGCTCAAATTGTCCAGGCCAGCCGCCCGTTAGTATTTTAGCAAAATATCGGATTCGCTGGTAACATTCGCATCACGCGCCCACCGGCGCTCGTCAGGTGACGCGGCTGAGATCGCGAGCGGATAAGTTCGTTCATCACCACTCGCTCCGCCAACCATTCGCACTTAACGCTTTGGGGCGGCCGGACGTTAGTCTCACGTCGCGCCGGTTGCAGATGAGCCGGCTCTCATTTTTTCTCAAGAGGTGACCGCATCATGACCGCAAATCGATCATTAGGCAGTCCGCGTTTTGCGCGTCTGACACCCGCTCAATGTGAGCAGATTCATCAGGCCAGCCTGAGCATCCTGGCCCGCACCGGTGTGCGGATGCTCGAACCGGCCGCGATCGAGTTGATGCGCAGAGCGGGGGCGTCGATTGACGGCGATCGGGTGCGGGTGCCCGCCCGATTGGTCGATCAAGCCCTAAAGACTGTGCCCCGATCGATCACGCTGTACGATCGGCGCGGACAGCCCGCGATCGAACTCGACGATTATCGCGTGTACTTTGGCCCCGGCTCGGATGTGCTCAACATCGTCGATCATCGCACGGGGGAGCGCCGCCAGCCCAGACTGCAAGACGTGCGCGACGGCGTCACCGTCTGCGATGCGTTGAGCAACATCCACTTTGTGATGTCGATGTTTCTGCCCGGCGACGTGGACAATCGCATCTCGGATCGCTATCAGATGGAAGTGATGCTGACTCACACCACCAAGCCGATCGTGATTGTGACCTACGAGACGGCGGGGTTGATCGACACGATCGAGATGGCGGAAGCGGCCGCGGGCGGCGCAGCGGCCCTGCGCGAGAAACCGTTCGTCGCGTGCTACATCAACGTCACGACGGGCTTGTTACACAATCAAGATGCGCTGCAAAAACTGCTGTATTTGGCCGCGAAAAACCTGCCCGCGCTGTGGATTCCCGTCACCTCCGGCGGCACCACCGGCCCCGTCACGATGGCGGGCAACCTGGCGATGAACAATGCGGGCGTGCTCGTCGGCCTGGTGCTGTCGCAACTTCAGCGCGAGGGCGCGCCCGTCATCATTCCGGGCTTTGCCGGCGATGCACTCGATCTGAAGACGATGGTCGATCCGTATGCTGAGCCGGATCATCGCGGCATTGCGACCGCGATGGCCCATTACTACGGCCTGCCCATGTTCAGTCTGGCAGGCGGCAGCGATACGAAGGTGGTGGATCAACAGGCGGCGATTGATGCTTCGCTGACGATCTTGATGGAAGCGCTGTCGGGCGGGCAACTGATCCACGATCTGGGCTATCTTGAATCGGGGCTGTCGGGTTCGCTGGCGCAGCTGGCTATCTGTGATGAGATCGTGTCCTTCATCAAGCCGTTCTTGCAACCGGTCGAGATCAACGACGAGACGCTGGCGCTCGATCTGATCGATCAGATCGGGCCGGATGGATCGTTCCTCAACACGCCGCACACGCGCCGGCATTACAAAGAGCGCTGGTATCCCAATTTGATCGAGCGCTTCAACTACGGGCAATGGCAGGCCAGGGGCGGCAAGACTTTAGCAGAGCGCGCAGCGGACAAAGTGGAGAAGATACTGGCGACGCACCAACCGCCGTTGCTAAGTGAAGATGCCGCCCGCGCCGTACATACCATCGTCGAACGCGCGGCAAGAAGTTTGACGCACTAAACGCTACGGCCTCACGCCAAGCCGCAAAGCAGCAAAGAATACGGGCTTTTCTTTGCTGCTTTGCGGCTTGGCGTGAGATTCTTCTTCATGGATCATCTCTTTACACCAGCAACCTCGGTATCGACTCCAGCCAACTCTTCTGGAAGAAGTCACTGCCATTCAAGTTGATCTGCAACTGCACATCGACGTGAAAGTCGGTGGTCGTGGCGCGGATGTTGCCGCTGGCGTGAATGTCGGTGACGTAATCGTGCTCGGTCAGGCGATAATGCACGTCGTTGTGCAACAACGCGCGCGCCGGATCGTGCTGATGCGCCGTCATCTCGATCGTTTCCGCTTCGTACAGCGTCGTGCCATTGGGCAGCGTCGTCGTATCTCCGCCGTATAACTTCACCGTGACCGTGTCACGAATGACATCCTCGGTGATTTGCCACACACCATCTTCTTCGCGCGATGAGCCAATGGCGATTCGATCGGGCGGCGTCGTTTTGAAGTCGGGCGTAGGCGGTGAGGCAGGATCGAACGGCACAACGGGCAAGATCAGTCGCGAAGGGTAATCTCCGCCACGATGTAACGTGATCGTGTTGGGATAAGGCGAGGGAAAGATCACAGGCCAATAGGCGGTCGCCACACTCAAGCGGATGCGATGACCCCGCAAGAAGCGATAGCCCGCCGCCTTCAGCTCGACGCGCACCTCGTAAATCTGGCCGTTCTCAAGGGGTTTCGGCGCTGCATGTCCATCGCGATGAGTGAGATTGAGGATGCCGCTCGTCACGTGCGATGAAGTGCCATCGGGTGCGACATCCGTGAGGCGCACTACCAGATAGGCGACCGGCGCGATTGAACTCACCTGCAAGATCGCAGCCGGCAAGCCGAGAATGTCGAGTGGTTCTTCGAGCGGCGCGGTGGTGTACGTCAGGCTCAGGGCCTCGTCGGCACGCAGATCGCGGGCGAGGCCGTTGGGTGAAACGCCGCCGCCAAAACACAACGCGGCGTGCGTGCCTAAGGTGGGACGATGTTCGAGGCCATCTCTCCCCTCTCTGCACAGGGGAGAGGGGGTGGGGGTGAGGGTGGCTTCGCCCAAATATAGATTTGTTGGCACAAGCCGCTCAATCGGATAAGCGCCTTCACTGTGCCAATGGCCGTTCATCGATTTTGGAAAGGCTTCCGGTGCAGTGTATTCGCGGAGGAAGATCGTCAACGGCGGTTCGGCCATCACGCCGGTGTCGATGCCCTTCAGCCAGGTGTCGAAGAAGCGCGTCATCTCGTGCAGCCAATCGAGGTTGGGGCCGGGATAGGCATCTTCGGGATACGAGTGGACCCAGTTGCCAATCAGCCCCTTGCAGGGCGCATTGACACACTGGGCTTGCATTCGCAGCACAGAATTTGTGTACTCATCGTTCCAGCCGCCGATGTTGAAGACCGCGCAGGTGATGCGGGCATAGTCGGGCGCGAGCGAGCCTTGTCGCCAGTACGGCCCATCGGTTTGATGCCGCAACCACTCGATCAACCACGGCGGCGTGTGGGCTAATCGTTCTTTCCACTCACTCGCCCAGTTATCGCGCGCGTAATCGATCTTGGGCGGCATGGCGTTCATCGCGATCTGGCTGACCGCATATTGCGCCAGTTCGCTGGCCGTGACGCAGCCGCCGATATAGTGCACGTCGTCGGTGTAGCGATCGTCGGTAGCGTACATCGGCACGATGGCCTTGAGGTGCGGCGGTTGCAGCATGGCCACTTGAATCGAGGTGAAGCCGCCATACGAGATGCCCCACATGCCGACGTGGCCGTTGCACCAACTTTGCGCGGCCAGCCACTCGACTACGTCATAGCCGTCTTGCGTTTCCTGTGGAGTGTATTCGTCGAGTGCAATACCCTGACTGCTGCCCGTGCCGCGCACATCCACGCGGCAAAACACATAGCTGCGCTGCGCGAAGTATGTACCGTGCTGATGATCGGTGACGTAGCGCCAATCGTCTTTGCGATAGGGAATCAATTCCAGAATCGCCGGGAAGGCCCGATCGGTTTGCGGCGCGATCGGGAACCAGATATTCGCCGAGAGTTCGATGCCGTCGCGCATTTTCAATCGCACGTTGTAGTGAACGTCAACTTCAAGCATGGCGACTCCTCATCGGAAGTTGCACTCCAATCGAATCATCGTATACTCACATCCATCAAGCCTATCGACCCGCCGATTGATCGCCAACACATGGAGGATGTCATGCTCAAGCTGCGCACTGCTTGTTTCTTTACGGCAATTGTTGCCCTGCTGCTTACCGCTTGTGCCGGGGCCACCACGCCCGCGGCCCCCGCTGCGGCAACACAGGTACCGGCTCCGGCGGAAACGGCGGTCGCTGCTCCGGCTGAACCACCCACCGCCGCACCACCGACCGCCGTTCCTACCCAACCGCCCGCCAGGACCGAGCCGGCCGTGCTCAAGATTGGTTGGTTGGGCCGGCCCGACTCGCTGAATCCCGCTTATGCTTTTGAGTACACATCCTATCGCATTTTTGATCTGGTGTACAGCACGCTCACGACCGAAGGCCCCGAGGGCAAGTACGTAGGCGATCTGGCCGAGAAGTGGAGCGCCTCGCCCGACGGCCTGACGTGGACCTTTACGCTGCGCGACAACCTGAAGTGGCACGACGGCGCGCCGCTCACGGCCGAGGATGTGGTCTGGTCGATCAACGCGATCATGAATGATCCGGATGGCTGGGCCACGCTGGTGAACTATACCAGCGGCTTTGAAGAGGCCACCGCGCCCAATCCGAAAACGGTCGTGATTAAACTGGCCGACCCGATCGGCAACATGGAATATCGCGTGTCGTGGTTGTTCGCGCTGCCGCGCACAGAGTTTGAAGGCTTCGCGACGCCCGACGATCTGCACAACTTCGCGAACGACAAGATGTTAGGCTCCGGCCCGTTCAAACTTGATCGTTACGAGGCCGATCAGGGTGTGGTGCTGCTGAGCGCCAACCCCGATTTTTACCTGGGCGCCCCCCAGATCGATCAGATCATCTGGCAGTCGTTCGACAACGGCGACGCGATGGTGCAGGCGCTCAAGGTCGGCGACATCGATCTGGTGAACTCGGTGCCCAACGGCGCGTTTGCCACCGTCAAGACGTTCGATAACGTGAAGACGCTGCAAATGCCCGATCGATCATTCGATGAGTTGATCATCAATACCGTGTCGCCGGACAATGATCCCAAACCGACCGGCCATCCGGCCCTGGCGGATCCGATCGTGCGGCAGGCCATCGCGCACGCCGTCAACAAACAAGATTTAGTGGAGATCGTCTATCAAGGACTGGCGCAGCCCGGCTGGTCGCTGGTCGCACCGGTACTAGGCGGCGGCTTCTGGCACACCCCCAACATCCAAGACGTTGAGTTCAACCTTGCCACGGCGAATCAACTGCTCGACGATGCCGGTTATGCGAAGGAGGCCGACGGCATCCGCGCCAAAGATGGCCGCCGGCTGGAATTGCGTTTGCAGTATGCGGCTGATTCCGCCGAGTATCCGCGCGTCGCCGATCTGATCGCGGGCTGGCTCAACGAGATCGGCATCAAGGCGACGCCCGCCGCCGTGGATGGCGGCAGCCTTACTGCGGCCACCACCGGCGTCGGCGATTACGACCTCGTGATCTGGGGCTGGGGTGGCGATCCTGATCCAGACTTCATCCTCAGCATCATGTTGTCCGATCAGTTTGCCGTGGGCGGCTGGAGCGACAGCGGCTATCACAATCCTGAATACGATGACCTGTATTTGCAGCAGCAAGTCGCCGTCGATCCGGCGGAGCGCCAGAAGATCATCTGGCAGATGCAGGAGATGATTTTCAAGGATAAGCCGTATATCATCCTGTACAACTACGATTCGCTGCAAGCCTACCGGTCCGATCGGTTCAAGAACTTCATCGAGTCGCCCTACCGCCCGATCGAGTCGCGGTTCTCGTTGCTCCAGGCCGAGCCGGTGC
>JACRBO010000841.1 GCA_016219235.1 Chloroflexota bacterium | reverse complement strand
TCGTCGGCGGCTTCTTCAGCGCCTCGATCTCGGCTTCCAACTGCCGCACGCGCTCGACCAACTGCAGCACCCGCGCGAGCAAGTCGGCCTGCGACAAGTGCTTCAATTCGTCCGCCGTGGGAAGAGTGGTCATGTCCGTTAGAACACGCAACTCTCAAAAAAGTTTTCAAGAAAGGCGTGAATAGTTACGATAAGTCTATTCCCATACCTGCTGGATCGGTTGCGGGGCGAATTATTGTATGGTATATTTTCGCCGCGCTGTTTGCAACTCTAGTTTGCCAAAGTGAATTTCATGAAAACAACTTATATTCTGCTAGTCATTTCCCTGTTCGTTGGTACGTTAGTGGCTTGCAACAACGTAGCGCCGCAACCAGAGCAAAGTCCAGTCGGAGTTAGTCCACTCAACAAACCCGAGCCAGCTATGTCACCGTTGCCAGTTAGCAAAGCAACGCCGTTCCAATTAGAGCGGCCGCTGGTAGCTGGCGCAAGCATTGTGCGCGGAACTGGTCTTGCCGGTATCCCTGTTTATATTGCTGACGTGACTTTTATGGGTGAGCTGCTTGGAACTGGAACCATCGGGTCAAATGGCAAATTTGAAGTAACAGTTCCACCACTTTCCGAGGGGCATAGAATTGGTGTGGCGCTTGGCGTTTTGGACGGCACACATTGGAAGGTGGAGGATTTTTATAAACCCGATTATTACGGACCGGACTTCATGCAATCACCACAAGTTGGCTTTTTCTTTGATACGGCCATGGTGGGTAAATAGGTTGACTGCATGATGCTCATCAATCGCGTGTTTCTTCTGGTCGCTATGACTGGGTTGTTGGTGGCATGTGGTCCTAGCTTACCGGATGCCACCAACTTTACCGCTCCAGCAGTTGGTACTCGGCTGCCGGGCGGACATGAAGAATCCATTGTGGCAGCGCCCCAAACAAGTGGCGCACTAGTCATTAACCAGACAGGTCTTCGCATTCAAGTGGCTGTCAGCAACACCATCACCACCCTGGCAGTTGGTGAAGATTTCCTATTTGCTTTGACGCCAGGCACCTATGAGTTCTACGTCTACCGACCAGATAGTGTTCCGCTTGTCCACACTGAAAAACTTGAGAGCGGCAAGCTGCGTTATCTGTATCTGACTCCCCTCCTTGGTAACACGAGTGGCAAATAGGTTTGTGTAACTCATTGGCTCGAAGCGCTAACAATGTCTATAAAAGCAGTCTGCCGGATTACCAAGCGAGACTATTTTTTGGAGCAGTTCATCACTGCGGAGATGAACTGCCGATTGACCTGTGCCGATAAATCTTAAAGGAGCCGACTTGGCTAACGGCTTCCCACCCGATACTGACCGGTTGGGCCACCAGTTGAGCGATGAAAGATCGGCCAACCGGTGGCAAATAATTCGCAACTTGATCGTTCACGATAATGACCTGAATGTTTTCCTGTGTCAGATAATCTGAGAAGTCAGCAACCTCTTGAGGTACCTGAAAAATCTCCACACCGCGGCACCGCTCAGGTCGCGAATAAATACAGAATCCCCTGGCCGAAGGACCCAACAGGCCGAAATCGCCGTGGATTGGCAGATCCTTTAACTTCTCTGCAATCACCATAACGTGGCGTTCTACTGGTGTATAAAACGGGGCAGGAAGAACCAGCAGGCCAATCAGAAACAACGGCAGTAGCAGCACAGTCAGTCTTTTGTAACTCTCTACCTTAGGAAACAGGCTGGTCAAACCTACACCTGCCGCCAATAGAAGGGGCGGCAACAGCTGTATCAGGAAAATGGTGCGCGGCCGGATCACCATGATGACTCCCATCACTGGCAGCAAAGTAATGACAATGACCCCCAGTAACCGCATGGCCTGTCCATTCCCTGGCGCGCGTAGATGCGGCTTTTGACTTAACTTTCGCCAATACTTAACCAATACTCCAGGCAGCCCAATTACGCCCGGCACGAGCACGATTAAGCACCACGCAGTTCCAGACAGGGGCGTTACCAGTTCCAGCAGCACCGGTGGCAACGTCCGCAAGTTCCAGAGAAAGTGTGTCGCCATCTCTTCCGGGTTATTGAGAGCCGCTTGCAAGATTGACTGGGCAGAACCAAACGATCGTTGAACGGCCTCGGTGTATTCAAACCAGAAATTGGCAATCCATTCTGGGTGGCGCTCCTGATACCCCCAGGCATAATGCTGCCCGAATGCTCCCCAAGAACGATCGATCATGATATGCGACGGCCCCGCCCTTATAATCAGCGCTGCCAATACAGTTAGCCAGATGAGCGTCGGCGCATAGTGGCGCAGTCTGGCCTTGACGTCTAGCGCATCGGACCTACGCCGACAATCGACCACCATCCTGCCAACCAGCACCAGCGCCACCGCCAGGAAAAGCTCGGAACGGACAAAGGTCGCCGTTAACAAGCCGATCAGCAACAGATTGCGCCCCCAGGCAGAATTTGAGTGTGCCGCTCGATACGCCACTAGTAGCGGAATTAACACAAAGAGATGCACGACGTAGTAGTTGTTTAAGCCAACTTGAAAGACAATCCAGCAGACAACTAGCAGCCACGCGATAAACGCCGGTAATAGCACACGCAGCAACCTGTATAGCAAAGCCATCACCAACAGCAAGGTAACAGCACGGTGGGCAAAATAGACGACAAACGGCCCCAACCCGCCAAACAGCCAATGAAATAGTGCGTAGTAACCGGCAAAAGCGGGCGACCATTCTAGTGGTGGAAAAATCAGCAAGTTGGCGGCCTGTCGCCCATAGACAAAATACGTTGCGCCGTCCCAAAGTGGAAGATCCCATTGATCCCAACTCCCCCACACAACCTTGATCTGCAATGCTGCCAACGACAAATACCCAAACAGAGCACTACCAGTCAGCAATCTTAAGTGAGTTGTTAATTTTGAGGCAAATAGCGACATGGGTTGAGACAATCCTTGAGATGACACAGCCGTTTATGTGCAACATGGATTATAGCACGCCCCGTGCCATGTGCCGTCTTTTGACGATTGAGACGAGCTCAGTTATAATCTTGCCACTCTAGATTAGAAGGGACTGTATTTCAATGACAGACCAGCATCCGACGCCCCTCGCGGGCGTTTTTATTGACCCCGCTCAGCGCGAAGCCGCGTTGCAAGAAGCCCGCAGCCTCCCTCAAATCGTACTCAGCCCGCTCTCCATCAGCGATGTCGAGTTGCTCGGCAACGGTGCCTACACGCCGCTGACTGGCTTCCTCAACAAAGCCGATTACGCCAGCGTCGTCGATACTATGCACTTGACCAACGGCAGCGTCTGGTCGATTCCGATCACGTTGCCCGTCGATCGCGAATTCGCCGACTCGATCAAGGACGGGCAGCGCGTCGCCCTGGCCGAACCCGATGGTCACATTCTGGCGATCGCGACCGTCGAAGAGAAGTTCGATTACGATAAGCAGCGCGAAGCCCGCGAGGTTTTCCGCACCGAAGAAGAGAAGCATCCCGGCGTGGCGCGGCTCTATCAGCAAGGCGACGTGCTGCTCGACAATTACTATCCGGCCAACCGCGTGGCGCTGAGCGTCTTCCCGGCGGCGATGCGCTACGCCGGTCCGCGCGAGGCCATCTTCCACGCGCTGTGCCGCAAGAACTATGGCTGCACGCACTTCATCGTCGGCCGCGATCATGCGGGCGTGGGCAACTACTACGGCACCTATGACGCGCAGTTGATCTTCGATGAATTCCAGCCCGGCGAATTGGGCATCACGCCCTTGATGTTCGAGCACACCTTCTACTGCCAGAAGTGCGAGGCCATTGTCTCATCGCGGACGTGCCCGCACGACAAGTCGCAGCATCTGATCTTCAGCGGCACCGAAGTGCGCCGCCGCCTCCGCGCGGGCGAACCGCTGCCGCACGAATTCACGCGCCCTGAAGTGGGCCAGGTCCTTATCGATGGTCTGCGCGAAAACGGGCAATAAGCAGTGGCACCAAAAGTCTTCGTCATCGGTCTGGATTGCGCCGCGCCCGAATTAGTTTTCGAGCGCTGGCGCGATTTATTGCCTAACCTCAATCGCCTGATGTCGCGCGGCGTCTACGGCAATCTCGCATCGTGTACGCCCGCCATCACCGTGCCCGCGTGGAGCGTGATGACATCCAGCAAAGACCCGGGCACGCTGGGCATCTACGGCTTCCGCAACCGCGCCGATTGGTCGTATGACAAGATGTCGATTGCGACCGGCAGCGCCGTGAAGGTCGATCGGGTGTGGGACATCCTCAGTCGATCGAACAAGCGCGTGAACGTAGTGGGCGTCCCCGGCACGTATCCCCCCCGATCGGTTAACGGCTGCCTCGTCGGTTGTTTCCTCACACCGAGTATCGCGTCCAGCTATACGTATCCGCCGGAGTTCAAACAGGAAATCGCCGCGTGGGTGGGCGAATACTGGGTCGATGTCAAAGACTTCCGCACCGCAGACAAAGATTATCTGCTGCGCCAGATCTATGAGATGACGCGCGTGCGCTGCCAGTTGGTCAAGCGCATGATCACCGACAAGCCGTGGGATTTCTTCATGTTCGTCGAGATGGGCGTCGATCGCATCCATCACGGCATGTGGAGCTTCGCCGACGAAGGACATTGGCGCTTTGAGCCGGGCAACAAATACCTCAACGCGATCCGCGATTACTACATCTATCTCGATCGTGAAATCGGCGAGATGCTGGCCTTGCTGCCTGACGATACCGTGGTGATGGTCGCATCCGATCACGGTGCAAAGCGGATGGATGGCGGCATCGCCGTGAATGAATGGCTGCGGCGCGAGGGTTATCTGACGCTGGCGCAAGATGTGCCGGACAAGATGACGCCCTTCGAGCGTGTGAAGGTCGATTGGACTAAGACCAAAGCGTGGAGTTCGGGCGGCTACTACGCACGCATCTTCATGAACGTGCAAGGCCGCGAACCCAACGGCCTCATCGCGCCCGCCGATTACGAACGCGAACGCGATGAGTTGGCCCGCCGCCTGATCGCTATTCCCGGCCCCAACGGCGCGGATATTCACACTCAGGTTTTCAAGCCGGAAGACCTCTATCACGAAGTCAACAACATCGCGCCTGATCTCATCGTCTACTTCGGCGATCTGTACTGGCGCTCGGTCGGTTCGCTCGGTCTCGATAGCATCTATACCTTTGAGAACGATACCGGCCCCGACGACGCCAATCACGCGCAGCAAGGGATGTTCATTCTGTATGATCCCGCGCGCGATCTGGGTGGCCGTCGCCTGCAAGCCGAGATCATGGACATCGCGCCGACGGTGTTGCATTACATGGATGAGCCGATTCCGGCGGATATGCAGGGCAAGATCATCGAAGTTTGAAGACCAATTGGTGACGAGTGACGAGTGACGAGTGAATTCACTCATCACTCGTCACTCGTCACAATCATCGAAATCTATTCAACAAGGAACATTCAATGAATCTCGAACACGGTTGTACAGTCTGGTTTACGGGCTTGTCGGGCGCGGGCAAGAGCACGCTGGCGAACCTGATCGAAGCCGAGTTGCGCACTCGCTCGCTGCGCGTCGAAGTGCTGGACGGCGACGTCATCCGCACGAACTTATCAAAGGGGTTGGGCTTCAGCAAGGAAGACCGCGATACCAATATCCGCCGCATCGGCTGGGTGTGCGAAGTGTTGAGCCGCAACGGTGTGGTCGCCATCGCCGCCGCCATTTCGCCTTATCACGAAATTCGCGATGAAATCCGGGGCAAGGTAAAGCGTTTCGTGGAAGTGTACGTCAGCGCGCCCATCGACGTACTGGCCGAGCGCGATGTGAAGGGCCTGTACAAGAAGGCGCTGCGCGGCGAGATCAAGAACTTCACCGGCGTCGATGATCCATACGAAGCGCCGTTGAACCCCGAAGTGGTCTGCCACAGCGACGGCAGCGAGACGCCGCAGCAAAGCGCCGCCAAAGTCATGCGCAAGTTGGAAGAACTGGGCTACATCCCCGCCGCGTAATTCTCTGGACACGGATTACATAGGTTACGCAGATGCTTTGAAAAGAGAATCCGCTTATTCAGTAATCCGTACTCAGAACCAAAAAGTCCGGCCGAAGCGCACTTGCTTCGACCGGACTTTGCTTTTCACGCAACACGCATTACGCACCACGTTTCACTCATCACTCATCACTCGTCACTCGTCACTCATCACTCGTTACTCATTACTCATCACGATCGGCTTCTTCACCAACTCCAACAGCAACTTCACGCCATTCTCCACATCCGCCATGTCCACCAGTTCCGTCGGGCTGTGAACGTGGCGGCACGGAATCAACACGCCGCCGCTGGGCACACCGTCGCGCGCGGGCTGAATCACGTCGGCGTCGGTTGAGCCGTCGCGCAGAATCTCCAGTTGATACGGAATCTTTGCCTCTTTGGCGCGCTGCACCATCCACCGCCGCACGCGCGGATCGGCGATGCTGCCCGCATCGCGCACTTTGATGGCCGGGCCTTTGCCCAACTCCACCGCCATCGGCAGTGCCTTGGGCGTATCCCCGGTCGAGGTGACATCCACCACGATTGCCACATCCGGCTCGATGCTGTAGGCCGCCGTGCGCGCGCCCACCGAGGTCAGTTCTTCCTGCACGCTGAACACGCAATAGACATCATGTGGTGTTGAGGTCAGACGGCGCAACACCTCGATCAGCATCGCGCAGCCCAGCCGATCGTCCAGGCTTTTCGCCATCAGACGGCCGTCGAATTCAGCCGAGGATTGCTGAAAGGCGGCCACGTCACCGACGTTGACCGGGCAAGACTTCTTATCCTTCGCGCCCAGATCGATGTACAGCTGATCGAAGTTGGGCACTTTGGTCGAATCCTCGCGCCGATCGACGCACAGCACACCCGCGCGCCCGTCGGTAAAGCGCACGCGCTGCCCCACGGCGTACAGCGGAAACACCGTGCCCAGCGGCGTCACGCGCGCATAGCCGCGATTGTCGATGTGCGTCACCATCAGGCCGATCTCGTCCATGTGCGCGACGAGCATGATCTTTTTGCCCCGGCCAGTGCCCTTCTTTAACGCAATCAGGCTGCCCAATTTACCGACGCTGACTTCATCGGCCAGGCCCTTGATTTCGGCCTGAATGATCGACCGGACTTCATCTTCAAAGCCGGTGGGGCCAAAGGCATTGACTAACTTCTGAATCAGGTCTTTCACTGAGATGCCTTTCGGACACAGATTCTCACAGATGAACACAGATATTGTCTGCTTTCAATCCGTGGCATCTGTGTTATCCGTGTACCAATACTTTCGGCGTTAAACGCGCCACGCTTTCACGCACCAGTTCAACGGTGTGGCGCACATCGCCCAGGTTGATAACAGCCGCGGGCGAGTGAATATAACGCGCGGGCACAGAGACCGAGATCGTCGGCACACCCGATCGGGCGGGGATGATGCCGCCCGCATTGGTCCCGCCGCCGCCCGGTTGTCGCAGTTGATACGCAATCCCTTGCGCTTCACTCACGCCGATCACATGTTTTACCAATCGCGGATCGGACACATCACGCCGCGTCATCACGTAGATGGCGGGACCGTCGCCCAGCCGCGTATTCGGGCTGACGTCGGCCTCGATGGTCGGCGGCAGATCGTTGGCGGGTGTGCAGTCGATGGCGATGGCCGCATCGGGATCGAAGGTGTGCGCGGCCACCTGCGCTCCGCGCAGCCCCACTTCTTCCTGCACGGTAAAGGCCGCCAGAATCTCGACGGGCAAACGCGGCCCGCGTAGAATCTCGATCAATATCGCGCAGCCCGCGCGGTCGTCAAACGCCTTGCCGTAAGCGGTCGCGCCCAATGCTCGATACTGCGTGTTGAAGGTCGCCAGTGTGCCGATCGGGGCCGCGCCGAGCGCTTCATCTTTTGTTGACGCGCCAATGTCGATTGAGAGTTGATCGATCTGGCGCACGTCGGTGTCGCCTTTGCTGACGTGCACCGGCGGGAGGCCGATCACGCCCGATAGGTTACCATGCCCGACGGTGATGATTTTGCCCGGCAGAATGCGCGGATCGAGGCCGCCCACCGCGCGGACCTTGAGTGTGCCATCGTCGTTCGCGCCGACGATCATGACGCCCACTTCGTCCATGTGGGCATCCAGCATCACACGGAGTTTTGGTTTGCCCCGCGCGACAGTACCGCGCGCGCGCTTGATCGCCAGCACATTGCCGATGGTGTCCACGTGCACTTCGTCAACGTGATCGCGGATGGCGACCATGACGAGTTTGCGGATCGCGCCTTCGTCGCCACTGACGCCGATCGCGTTGCTGAGGGTCTTGAGGTGGGTGGTCAATGTTGGCATGTTCTGGTTTTGGACAGAGCGATGGAGCGATTGAGGGATGGAGAGAAGAAGGGAATGTGTGCTCTCTGTCCCTCTATCTCCCTGTCTCTCTTTCTCTCCGTCTCTCAGTCGTGCTATCCCTCAGTCAATGATCGATAAAATTCTTCGTCCAATGCCGCGACAAACTCCGCCAGCAGGCG
>JACRBO010000834.1 GCA_016219235.1 Chloroflexota bacterium | reverse complement strand
CCGATCGGGCGGTGACGCACTTTATCTTCGATAACCTGATCGGACCACTGCAGGCTTCGTTGGGAGCGTTGTTGGCGGTCTTTCTCGCGCTGGCGGCCGTGCGGATGCTGCGCAATCGACGCGGCTTAGGCGCGATTTTGTTTCTGCTGGCGGCCTTCTTGGTGTTGATCACACAGGTGCCGTTGTCAATCTGGTTTAATCCCGATGGCACACACACGGCGTTGGGCCAAATCGTCATGGGCACACGCCAGGTAGTCGATGCGGCCACGACGGGTGGTCTGCGAGGTTTGTTGTTGGGTGTGGCCTTGGGCACGATCGCCACGGCGTTTCGCGTCTTGTTCTTTATCGATCGCCCGCAAAGCGAATAGGGTCTGCGTCGCATGGTGTATTGTTCGAGTTGTGGTACAGCTAATCGAGATGGATCGCACTTCTGCAATGACTGCGGCGCTAAGCTGCCGTCAGGCACCAGTGTGCGTTGTCCGCAATGCGGCACGCCTAACTCGCCCGCTGACACTTTTTGTGAGAAATGCGGCACGCGCCTGGTACCAACCCTGGCAGATGACGCGCCCGAGCCGGAGCCACCGACGGCCGTGCCGTTGAAGAAAGGTCTCTCGCTGCCCACCAAACCGGATGCCGATGCAGCACCCGTCCCGGCTGACTGGCTGGGTCAATTGCGATCATCGGCCGATTCATCCGCAGAGAATGAATCGGCCGGGAAGCCGACACCTGATACGGCCATGGCCTCGGATCAATCCGATTGGCTGGCGCGACTCACCGAGTATGCTGCTGGCGGCAGCGAACCGGCTTCGCCCGAAGACACCGCCGTGCCGCAGTCAACGGTTGCGCCGCAGTCACCAGTTGCGCCGCAACCCGCCGCCGAGCTGCCCGCTATGGCGGATGAAGTACCCGATTGGCTGACGTCCCTCGGCATCATTTCAGGTGATAATTCCGCCCCTGCGCCCGATGAAGACGTGCCAGCGTGGCTCAGCCAATTGCCGCTCAACGCGGCCGACCCGGTTGAATCTTCAAGTACGCCGGACACCTCAGCTGAGCCAGCTGACCCTGCCGATTGGTTAAGCACGCTGCGTGTGGCTGCTCCGTCGGAATCATCGGATTCTTCCGAGGAAGACATTCCTGAGTGGTTGCGCACGCTGGGCACAGGTCCTTTGCCCTCCTCAACCCAGCCCGATCAACCCATGATCTCCGCCGGCTCGCCCAGCGGTCTAGTGCGGCCCGTGTCGTCAACCGACGATGAAGAAGACATTCCAGATTGGCTGCGCACTCTGGGTACCGGCCCGTTGCCGTCGGCGGCCGTCGAACCGACCCCACCCGTAACGGCCGCGCCGGTTGACTCTGTAGATTCGGCCGAATCGGCGATTGCGCCTGAGCCAATATCTGAGATTGCACCGACAGACAGTTTACCAACCGATCAACCCCCGGCGCCCGAAGAATTGCCCGATTGGTTACGCAACCTTGGTGCCGCCGATCACTCGCAACGTTCAACCGATGAACTGCCCGATTGGCTGGACAGCCTGGGCGCTGAGGCCGCAACATCCGAAGCGACTGCCGCCGAATCAGAAGCACCCGCTGAAGATGATGTGCCCGCGTGGTTGCGCGATTTGGGCGCGAGCGCCATGACGCAACCTGCCGCGCCACCTCAGGCCGCTCTGTCCGCTGATGAGTCGTCGAATTGGATGAGCTCATTGCGTGATACGGTCGACCTGCCGGCTGAGCCGACCGGTCAACCTGCCGCTGACGAACTGCCGGATTGGCTGCAATCGATGGGCTTGCCCGCGTCCGATCAAGCACCAATACCCGCTGCTGATGAAGCTTCAGATTGGATGAGTTCATTGCGTGCAACGGCTTCTCAGCCTGCTGAGTTGGTTGAGCCGATCAACGAACCTGTTGCGGACGAAGTGCCCGACTGGTTGCAAGCGGTAGGCTTGCCCGCGTCCGATCAAGCACCAACACCCGCCGCTGATGAAGCTTCAGATTGGATGAGTTCATTGCGTGCAACGGCTTCTCAGCCTGCTGAGTCGGTTGAGACGATCAGCGAACCCACCGCTGACGAAGCGCCTGATTGGCTGCAAGCGATGGGCTTGCCTACAGCTGATCAAGCGTCTGCTACCATTGCCGATGAGACTCCAGATTGGATGAGTTCATTGCGTGCGACGGCTTCTCAGCCTGTTGAAGCGGCTGAGCCAACAAATGAACCTGCGGCCGACGAAGTGCCTGATTGGCTGCAAGCGATGGGCTTGCCTACAGCTGATCAAGCGTCTGCTACCATTGCCGATGAGACTCCAGATTGGATG
>JACRBO010000833.1 GCA_016219235.1 Chloroflexota bacterium | reverse complement strand
TTGAACGAAGCTGATTCTAAAGTTGCACCCACCGTGCCGGAGACGGTTACGCCTTCCCCCAGATTCTCGCCGTAGTTGATGCCGGACACGACCAGATCGACTTTGCGTTCGGCGATTTCAAACAACCCATGCTGCACCACTTGCGCGGGCGTGCCTTCAATGCCGTAACCGGCGATCGGATGGCCGTTGATTGATAGTTCGTGCCGGTAAATGCGGCCTTCGGAGGTAGACGGCATCGATCGGCCGGCGCCAGATTGCTGTTGATGGGGCGCAGTAATCAGCAGTTCGCCCAGCGGTTCCAGCACTTCGGCGGCGATGCGCAGCCCTTTGGAGGTGATGCCGTCGTCGTTGGTGATCAGGATCAGGGGACGTTGAATAGTCATAGTGCGCGCGATGATACCAGTGAAGCAAAGTCACGGCAAGTGAGGTAGAATAGTCGCGTAGTCTGATGGTCAGTGAGTCAGATAGTCGCCTGCGTCTATCATCTAACAGTTGGTTCGTGAAGTCTCCCAAACGCCGCACCAATCTGCTACGCGACCACGAGACTACAAGACTGCTTGACTACCCGACTACAAGACTACTCGACTACGAGACCTCATGACTAAATTCCCGTTCATTGCCATCGAAGGTGTGATTGGCGTCGGCAAGACCACGCTGGCACGCATGCTGGCCCCGGACTTTGGCGGCGAGTCACTGCTGGAAGTCTTCGAAGAGAACCCGTTCCTCAGCGACTTCTACGCCGATCGTGCGCGGTACGCCTTTCAAACGCAGATTTTCTTTCTGCTCAGCCGCTACCGCCAGCAGCATCAGGCGGTGCCCAATGCGCTGAAGCACGGGCCGTTGTTCAGCGACTATACCTTTGCCAAAGATTCGCTCTTCGCGCATCTCACGCTCAGCGCCGACGAGTTGACCGTGTACGAGAAGCTGCACAACGCGCTGGCCGAGAAAATCCCCGCGCCCGATCTGCTGATCTATTTGCGCGCCGATCTGGACACGCTGATGGCGCGCATCGCCATGCGCGACCGGCCCTACGAACGCGGCATGGATCGCACGTACATCGACAACTTGCGCCTGGCATACGAAGGCTTCTTTACTGCGTACACGGCCTCACCGGTACTCGTCATCGACACCAATCATCTGAATATTGTGACCGATCCCGATGCCTATGTGGCGGTGCGCCAACGCATCCGGGCCGCGCTGGGTGAAGGCCCGTTCCAACCGTCACTGCCGCAGATGCCGTTGACCACGGGCGCAGTCCGCGCACCAAAAGCCAGCGAACCGGCCCCGATCTCGACCGGCGATGCGCTGCGCGACTTTGCGGCGCTGGCTCAATCGATTGGCAATCTGGGCGCGACGCTCTCGGACGGCGTCGATCGGCTCACGCTGCAAGACTCGCTCAACTTATGCGCACGCCGCCTCAATCGTCTGGCGGAAGCGCATCATCTCAAACTTGAAGCGTAGCTGTACGTATTACGCATTACGCCTTATCTTCCACGGAGCACCATGACCAAACACTTTATCGCCATTGCCGGCAACATCGGCGTCGGTAAATCCACGCTGGTTGGCCTGCTGGCCGATCGGCTGGGCTGGACGCCGTTTTATGAAGCGGTCGATGAGAACCCGTATCTTTCGGACTTCTATCAAAACATGCGGACGTGGAGTTTTCACTCGCAGGTATTCTTTCTGTCCAAACGACTGCGCCACCACCGCGGCCTGCTCGATCATCCGAACAGCGTCATTCAAGACCGCAGCATCTACGAAGACGCCGAAATTTTCGCCAAAAACCTGTACCGGCAGGGCCACATGTCTGATCGGGATTACGGCACCTACCGCGAATTGTATGAAGTCCTCACGCTCTATCTGCCGCCGCCCGATCTGGTCGTCTATCTGCGCGCCAGCGTCGAGACGTTGACCGGCCGCATCGCGCAGCGCGGCCGCGATTACGAACGCGACATCTCACCCGATTATCTGACGCGGCTTAACCAGCTGTACGATGAATGGATCGAAAGTTTTACGCTGTGCCCGGTGCTGACCATCCCCGCCGATCAGCTGGACTATGTTCATCAAGATGTGCATCTCGACATCGTCACGTCGGTGATCCTCAAACGGCTCAGCGGCAAAGAAGTGGTGATGCTTGGCTAATGAGACCTGGCAGGTTCCCGCGCCGCAGCCGCGCCGAAACCTGTCAGGTCTTGTCCGTGAGGCGCTATGACTTACCTCTCCCACCTCGAATGTTCTGAATGCCGCCAGACCTTTGACGCGCACGCGCTGCACAACCTGTGCCCCGCGTGCAATTCGCCATTGTGGGTGCGCTATGATCTCGAGCGGGCACGGCGTGAACTCGATCGCGATCAATTCGCGGCGCGTCCCAACAGTCTGTGGGCGTGGTACGAGCTGCTCCCGATCGATCACCCGGCCCAACGGATCGACCTGGGCGAAGGCGGCACGCCGCTGCTGCGGCTCGATCGCATCGGCGAGCAGCTGGGCACGCGCGAATTGTGGATCAAAGATGAGGGTCGCAATCCCACGGGTTCTTTCAAGGCGCGCGGCATGGCCACCGCCGTCACCCGCGCTAAAGCGCTGGGCGTGAAAGAATTTGTCGTGCCCACGGCAGGCAATGCGGGCGGCGCAGCAGCGGCTTACGCAGCGCGAGCGGGCATGGCTATTCACGTTTACATGCCCGGCGATGCGCCGGCCGCCAACATCAACGAATGCCGCGACGTGGGCGCGGATGTCCATCTCATCGACGGCCTGATCAACGACGCGGGCCGCCTCGCTGCCGCTGATGCCAGAGAGCATGGCTGGTTCGATCTGGCGACGCTGAAAGAGCCGTATCGCGTCGAAGGCAAAAAGACGATGGGCTACGAAATCGCGCAAGATTTCGACTGGCAATTGCCCGACGTGATCGTCTATCCCACCGGCGGCGGCACCGGCTTGATCGGCATCTGGAAAGCGTTCGACGAGATGGAAGCGCTGGGCTGGATCGATGCGAAGCGGCCGCGCATGGTGGCGGTGCAGGCCGAAGGCTGCCGCCCCATCGTGACGGCGTTTGAAGCGCAGCTTGCGGCGAGCGAACTTCATCAACACGCGCAGACAGTGGCGGCTGGCTTGCGCGTACCGAAACCGCTGGGCGATCGAGCGATCTTGCGCGCGCTGCGCGCGAGCCACGGCACGGCTATCGCGGTGAGTGACGCCGACATCGTGGCGACGACGCAGGCGGTGCTGCGCACGGAAGGCGTCTCGATGGCGTTTGAAGGCGCGGCCACGCTGGCCGCGGTAAGACTGCTGATCCAATCGGGCTGGCTGGGCGCCGCCGAAACGATCGTGTGTTTGAACACCGGCGCAGGCTGGAAAAACCCCGGCGGCTGGAAGAATCCATCGCGCCAGTAGACCTGACAGGTTGCGCACAGCAAGTCGATCGGGTAGAAACTCCTGCGCAACCTGTCAGGTCTTTCTGCCCGGTGAAAATTCGGTAAAACCTCCCCGTAGCGGTTGATCTAGTCGTCATTCCAGTGTAACATTCGCCCCGCAGCAATCCCAATTGCGGCATACCCGTCAGTGTGTGAGCACGGCGCGTGTGCCGTATTATATTTCACACGGAGGCTAAATGAACAAGGTTCCCACTCACTTTCTTTCGCCCAAGCTTGAGGTCAGGCCCGATCCCGAAAAAGGCGGATTTGGCGTGTTCGCGCGCGAAGCGGCGCAGGTGGGTGAAGTGCTCGTGGTCTGGGGCGGCAACATCGTGACGGAAGAACTGCTGGCGCAGTTGCCGGACGTCACGCAGCATCACGCCGTGCAGATCGATGAGGAGTTGTACCTGGCGACGGTCGGCGATCTGGAGCCCGCCGACTATGTGAATCACTCGTGCGAGCCGAATCTGGGCCTGCGCGGGCAAATTACGCTGGTGGCGTTGCGCGACATTCAACCCGACGAAGAAGTGTGCTTTGATTATGCGATGACGGACAGCACGCCGTACGACGAGTTTGAATGTCACTGCGGGCTGCCCACGTGCCGGGTCACGATCACCGGCAATGACTGGAAATTGCCCGACTTGTGGGCCAGGTATCAGGGCTACTTCTCGCCGTACCTGCAGCGCCGCATCGAGCAGTTGGCCGGCGAGCAGGGGCTGCTCATCACGCCACTCGGCATCACGAATCAGGCGTGGCTCTTCCAGCCGCGCCACACTGTTGAAGTAAGCTCCCGGACTTAACGCGGCCACCGCCGTGTGCGCCCGGCAACACCCTGACCTGCAGCTGCGGGCCAGGGTGTTTTTGTTGGCTTTACAGCTTCGCTGCCGGTGATATATTTAGAAAACGAAACTATTTGAAGGTGAAAGCATTATGACCACGTCCGCCGCTGTCTGTGCCCATGAAATTCTGGAAGTCGTGCCGCAAATCATGCGCGCCATCCGGACCGAGATGCGCCGCCATCGCACCGCCGATCTATCGGTGCCCCAGTTCCGCACGCTGGCCGTCATCGATCGCAATGCCAACGCGTCGCTGTCGGATGTGGCCGAACACATCGGTCTGACGCTGCCGTCGATGTCGAAATTAATCGATGGACTGGTTGCGCGCAAATTGGTCACCCGCCAGACCGATCCGACCGATCGCCGCCGGATGACGCTGGCGCTTACCAGGAGCGGCCAGGCCGCGCTGGAGGCGTCGCGAGCGGCTACCCGGGCCTGTCTGGCCGAAAGTTTGGCCGCGCTGACTGACGCCGAGCGCGCCACCGTGGTGAAAGCAATGGAAGCGCTGCGCCCCATTTTCTCGTTTGAATAAGGAGTCGAATCCTTTGGAAAAATCATCTGAATTAAATACGGCCCGCAGCCTTGAACCTATTGCCGGGAAAATGAACGCGCTGACCTCGACGCGGCGCGTGCCCAAAACATTCCGCGCCATGCAGCACCGCAATTTCCGGTTGTATTTTGCCGGCCAGTTGATCTCAATGGCAGGCACCTGGATGCAAACCGTGGCGCAGGCGCTGCTCGTCTATCAACTGAGCCACTCAGAGTTGATGCTGGGCGTCGTCGGTTTTGCGGCGGCCATTCCGTCGCTGCTCGTTTCGCCGTGGGGCGGCGTGATCGTCGATCGCGTCTCGAAGCGCAAGCTGCTGGTGATGACGCAATCGGCGGCGATGGTGCTGGCCTTCATTCTCGCGCTGCTGGCGTTCACCGGCACGGTCCAGGTCTGGCACATCGTGGCACTGGCCGCGCTGCTGGGCGTGGTCAACTCATTCGACGGGCCGGGGCGGCAGGCCTTTGTGGTGGAGATGGTGGGCCGCGAAGATTTGCCCAACGCCATCGCCGTCAACTCGATGATGTTCAACGGCGCGCGCGTGATCGGCCCCGCCATCGGCGGCGTGCTGTATGTGGCTTTCGGCGCGGCGGGCTGCTTTTTCCTGAACGGACTGTCGTTCCTGGCGGTGATTGCGTGTTTGCTGCTGATGCGGCTCGCACCGCGTGAACGTGTGGTGAAAGGCGAATCGCCGTGGCGCGATCTACTGAACGGCATGCGCTTCGTGCTGGCTCACCGTGAAATTTTCGCGCTGTTGATGCTGGCGCTGATCTTCAGCGTATTTGGCATTTCCTACTTTGCCATTTTGCCCGCGTTTGCCGATCAGATTCTACACATCGACGAGGCCGGTTACGGCGCACTCAATTCGATGTTGGGTGTGGGCGCGTTATGCACGGCGTTCTTTATCGCGCGGTACGGCGATCGGGGGCAGCGCGGTCGTTGGCTGGTGACGGCCAATCTCGCCTTCCCGATTGGCCTGCTCATCTTTGCCAATAACACGTCGCCGACCATCGCCATGGGCCTGGCGTTCTTGCTCGGCATCGGCTTCATGTTCGAGTTCGCGCTGATTAACACGCTGTTACAGACCAGCGTGCCCGATAACGTGCGCGGCCGCGTGATGGGCCTGTACACGCTGACGTTCTTTGGCTTCGCACCGTTTGGCAATCTGGCGCTGGGCCAATGGTCGGAAATCAAAGGCATGAGTTTCACGATTTCGATCAGTGCGCTGCTGACGCTGATTCTGGCTGCCTGCGTGATCGCCCTGGTGCCGAAGTTGCGCGGGCTGCCTTGACTCCAATCGGGCATGCTGGCTGATGAGGTCAGTTCAAGGGGCAGGCGATTTAGATCGGATTCCCAAATGTCTATTTCAAACACCCTGACGGCCAGTAGCGATCGATCAACCAATTCTGGCCCGTGGTATCTTTAATCAGCGCTAGCTGAGTATTTACGAATTCCTGAACGTCATTTGAACAAGCCACATTACGACTTTGCTCTGGGGAATATCCTATGATGAAATGAAGAGTCATAGGTACCACCACGAAGCCATCCTGTGAATAAGCGTTTCCAACATTGACCTCAGTATGTTCAATGCAGTCGAAGAACCCCACTAATCCCTTACACGACGGGCTTAAATTGCCTTCACATGTCAGGCACATTTGCTGGAAATACGGTGACAACATATTCCAAGCGTTCTTATAATCATGTTTGTCAGTAGTGGCATAATAATATTGAATGAATGTCTCAGCTGATATAGGTGGGGCTTGCAATGCAGGCGGCGTTGGGAACGTATTATCTGGCGACAAAGTTGGCCGAGTAGTTTGTGGTTTTCCAAAGTTCTCGCTAATCCATTGTGCCGCCGATTGGCGCGCTCGCTCGGCTATACCTGTCGCGAAAAGAAACATACAGGCGAAAATAGCTACCGACACAATGCAGCCGCGCCAGATCATTTTCACGACCAGTATTTTGACTTCCCAATTAGGGCTGAGATTGACGCTCACGCCTTGAAAGCTGGACAGCGGGAAACCGGCAATAATCAAGAAACTCAATGCACCGCCCAGCACAAAGATCCACCAATACTCTGGTTGCCAGATTCGCAGGAAAATCCATGTCACAACCACAACGAGAAACAAACTTAGAATAAGCGGCAAATAGAAATGGTTACGGCTACGCTCGTAACCATAATAGACCGCTATGATCGCTAATAACACAGCGATGAAAAAAGTAGCAGCAAACGCATCATTTATAGACAAGAAACTAAGAATTCGGGGTTCAGGAACAGGCGCGCCGGCCGCAGCCGTTTGAGCCGCCTGGTACTGCTGCTGCTCTCGAAAAATCTGGTAAATGGCCCAAATATCTGCTATCAGGCCGATAGGGGCCGTCCACCAAAACCATCCTTGAAAACGTTGTTTGACTCCGGAAGAAGGCTGTGATTGAGCCATGGCAATAGCCATCCTTTCTTACCCAGCATATTCAGTTGTGCCGTTTATTATGAATGCGCCTGGATCACCGTGTAGAAATATTTCAGTGGCGAGGATTGATCTCACTGAAAGTACAGAGTGAATAGAGGCATAGGTCTAACACCGAAGCGTAACGCGTATAAGGCACAGGCGTTGGCGGCCTTTCAGCGGCTCCCGGCGGATTTGCGGTATACGCGGTGCAATGATCCTCGCCGGTTCATTGAGCCGACTTCATTGTAGTATCTTCACCCCGCCTCCACGTCGAAACAGCATCCCATACGGAAGGGAACATGCTCTTTTTCGCGGGAATAATGGCATAGGTCTCAAATCGCCTCTCCCCGAACGCACTTTGCCTTCGGGGAGATTCGTTTACGGCTGACAACGGTACTGATGATTACTGCGTCTTGCGCGTGGGCTTCTTGCGCTCGCTAGTGCGGGTGCCGCCTGCCTGCTCGTACTCGTCCGAGTCCGGCCCGAAGAACCCGCGAATCCCGCTGATGGCGCGCGTCGTCAGTCCGATCAATGTGGCGTTGCTGGCGTTGCGTTGATTGATGAGCGCATCCAGCTGGCGGCGCAACGTCTCTACGGCGTCGTCGGCGGACTGGGCAGCCGTCATCGCGGCCTGGAAATTTGGCAGCGTCACGTCCTTCATAGCGAACTCCGGGTGAGCAACCCACACATCCTGCACCTTCTTACCATCGACTAATGCTGCATTAGTGGCTTCCTTAGGCATGATTTTCACCTCCTTTCCGATTGAGTTTGCAGGTTGAGAACCTTTCAAGGTGGTAAGGCGGATTTTTGTGTCCGCCTGTCTGCAATTGGGGGACGCTATCCCCAAAATGGGGGCCGCATCGCGATCTAATGGGCGCGTTCCCCCAACATTAGGGGATAGCTCCCCAAATTTTGATAACCTGGCCCCCAATGCTAAGGGCGCTTCCCCTTCTGTGGGGGACATCGCCCACAATTATTTTGGCATGTCCCCTGATTATGGGGGTGGTTCCCCTAAATTGGGGGGCGCTGCCCCTAAATTGATCAAGGCAACCTGGAAATGTTACTTCAGACTGGAGAAAGGTACAGCAAGTTGGGTGTAGTTGCAGGTAAGGCGACACAGGTGTTTATCCCGGCGAACAGATAAGCGTTTGTG
>JACRBO010000831.1 GCA_016219235.1 Chloroflexota bacterium | reverse complement strand
TTTCAAAGAGATCATGAAATACCCAGGAAGATCAGTTGAACCCGCCACTCAAGTGCAACATGCACTGGCGGTTCTAGCAGTTTTCACATGCACGATGCACTGGCGGACGAACATGCAATATGCACGGTCGGCTCGCACCTAAACATTGTATCATGCCGAATGGCTGGATCAGATGATGTCTCGCCAAACAAAATGCCCCCATGACCGACCCGGTGTATCCGGTTGATCACGGGGGCGTTGTGTGCGCCACAACTTAATAGGGTTGATCCACCATCAGCAGCAGAAACAAGAATCGCAGCGCGGCGAAAACACTCACGGCACACTCGATCGCCGCGCCGATCAACAATCGGCGGCGGGGCTGTTTCGCCGGGGCGATGAGGGCGCTAACCAAATCGCCAACCGCCAACAGGGGCGCACCCATCACACGCAAGAGCAAAATTGCGCTGATGAAGTTCCAGATCGTTCCTGTGATCGTCCCGAATGTAAGCATGATCAGCCCGGCGGCCACCACGCCGCTCACGGCCACTACCACCGCCAGCACAGACAGGCTGGACCAGAACTTCCCGATCGGCCGCAGAAAGTAAAGCCCCAACGCCGTCGGCACCAGCGCCAGCAGACCGAACACCGCTACGAACAGGACGAAATCGCCGAAGGCGTACATACCGGAGGACGCCTGCGCCACCGGCCCCGAGGTCAGCGCGATGTGGACCGCTACCGTCGCGCTCGCCGCGAAGAACGCGGCGGCGTAACCACCCAGCACAAGGCTTGCTTTGACGAGTCGGGTCATGTTCTCAGGCTGCTTTCGATTTTCGCTATTGCTCCCGCTCGCTGCGCGTGACAATCCAGCGGCTGGAAGTGGCGGACTTTCGTCCGGCTTGAGCGTAAGCCATTGGGAATTGCCTAGCGCAGCATCAACGGCAGGTAGAGCGCGCCCACCTGTCGCACGAACACCCCCTGCGTCTGCGTGCCCACGTAACCATACAGTCCGCTGATGGCGGCGGCGCGCACCGTGCCCGCGTTGAAGTTCTTAACCAATGTCCAACTTTCCACGCCGTTGGCGCTGACATACAGATTATTGCCTGCCGCGGCATACCAGTTGGGGCCAGCGGCATCGCGCACCATCGCCGCCACGTTGAGGCTGGTCAGCCCCGCATTCTTCGGCGACCAGTTCGCGCCGCCGTCGACGCTCTTGAACACACCGCCGCTATAGGTCGCCGCGTACACGATCGTGGGCGTCAGCGGCTCGATGTTGACGGCGACGATGTTCAGATTCGTCAGACCGCTAATCGCCAGCGTCCAGCTGATCCCGCCGTCGATCGTTTTGAATAAACCCTTGTCCGTACCCGCGTACATCGTCAGCGGTGACGAGGCGTCAATTGCAATTGCCTGACCATATGAAGTCGTAATGCCCGCGCTGGCGGTGATCCAGGTGCTGCCGCTGTTCACGCTCTTCATCACGGCATAACCCGCATTCGAGCCGTAGTGCGCAGCGTAGATCGCGTTGGGTTGCTGCGGATGCACCACGATTTGCAGGACAGACGGATTGCCGGGGAAGCCCGCATTCGATAAAGTCCAACTGAGGCCGCCGTTGGTACTCTTGAACACGCCGCCGCCCGCCCATACTCCGGCATACATTTCCGTGGGCGTGAAGGGATTGAACGTGATTGCGCGCACGAACAGATTGGTCAAGTCAGTATTGGCGCGCGTCCACGTCCGGCCGCCATCACTGCTCGTGACGATGCCACCGGCTGATATGCCCGCAAACACCCGCTGCGGATTTACGGGATTGATCGCCACGGCGTACACGTCGGAGTTCAACAGGCCCCGATTGGCCTCTTGCCACGACAACGCGCCATCGGTGGTCTTCTGCACGCCTGTACCGCGCATGCCTACGTAGACATTGGCCGGCGTGAGCGGATCGACGGCGAGAGTCTCAACACAATGGTTGATCATGCCGGTATCGCTCATGATCCAGGTTGTGCCGCTGTCGATCGATTTGTACGGCCCCGAGCAATCGGCTCCGGCGTACAGCGTGGTCGGTGTGTGTGGATCGATCGCGAGTGCGGCGGCCGCGACGCTGCTCGCCGGCTTGTACCAATTCGCACCGCCATCACCGGTGCGAAACACGCCGCCATACGTGCCTGCATAAACGATCGAGGGGAAGATCGGATCGATGGCCATGGCCCGGATCGAGAGGTTAGTCAGGCCGCTGATCACGGGCGTCCAGTTCAGCCCGTTGTCGATCGTCTTGAAGACACCGCCGCTGCTGGTGCCCGCGTAAACGATGCGCGGATCGAGCGGGTCAATGACGAGCGCGTAGATGTACGTCGAGGTGATCCCGATGCCGGCCCATTGCCAGTTGCCGCTCTCATTGTTGCTGCGAAACACACCATTACCCGTGCCGACAAACAACGTCGTGGGCGTGATGGGATTGACCACGATGGCCTGCACGTTGGTGTTGGTCAGCCCCGCCTGAGCGCTGACCCAAGTCGCGCCGCTATCACTGCTTCGAAAGAAGCCGCCGCCCGCATACACGATGCCGGGCGTCATCGGATTGATGGCGATGACGCGGATGCTCCAGTTGGTCATGCCGGTATTCGACTGCATCCAGTTCGCGCCACCGTCGATGCTCTTGTAGACGCCGCGCCCCGATGTGCCCGCATACACGATCGAGGATGTGATCGGATCGATCGCCAATCCATACACATAACTGCCGAAGGGGCCGTAACTTACCCAATCGCCGGCGACTGCACCGGTCTGAGTCTCATCACTGGCGGCGCGGGTGACGGATTGATGCTCGACCGCGCCGAGCACAGCCAACAGACAGAGCGTAGGCAACAATAATGTGAATACTTTTAGTCGCATGAGTTGTTTGTCCTTGTCTTTGACACAGATGATGTGGCTACCTTGACAATATTAAATAACCCGTGAGCGTCATTGCGAGGAACATTTTTTGCGACGAAGCAATCTCAGCCTGACCACACGGAGATTGCTTCGCCGCGATGCAGCTGCGGCTCGCAATGACGATCTGATCTAGCGACAATCACCGGGCTGAATGTCGCGCACGTCCAGCAGTTCTTGCACGTAGAGTTGACGTTGATAGCCGCCCATGTGGCCGTAGTTGCCGCGCCCACTGGTGAGGCCGCGCAGTTGAACGTGAACGGGTTCCATTTTCCTGGTCAGGGCTTCGTAACGTGTGCGCAAGTCCTTCATGGCGGCGACTTCGCCGTTGAGCCACCACACTTCATCGGAGTTGCACGGTTTGAAGGCGATGACCTCGAAGCCGTAAGTGAATGTCCCCGCGTAGTCTTGGGCCGGCCCGCTGAAAGTGGGCGTAGGCGAGGGCAGCGGCGGAATCGTCGGCGAGCGAGTCGGCGCGCGAGTCGGCGCTTTCGCCGTCATCGTGGCGGCCACCTCCGGCGGCACCGGCTCCGGTAGTACCGGCTCCCACGGCGATTCATGATAGATGTTAATGCAACCGGTCAGCAGCCACAGACCGCATAACGCCAGCAGAAACAGGCCGATTGATTTCATGTAACTATTCACGCCTTTCTTGAAAACTTTTTTGAGAGTTGCGTGTTATAACGGACATGACCACTCTTCCCACGGCGGACGAATTGAAGCACTTGTCGCAGGCCGACTTGCTCGCGCGGGTGCTGCAGTTGGTCGAGCGCGTGCGGCAGTTGGAAGCCGAGATCGAGGCGCTGAAGAAGCCGCCGACGA
>JACRBO010000829.1 GCA_016219235.1 Chloroflexota bacterium | reverse complement strand
TCGGCGTCGGCGGCTCGTTGCGCAATTGCTGGCGCCCTCGGCTCAGCGCTTTATCGTCCGGGTCGTAGTGCTGGCGGCGATCGTGCTGGCGGCGATGCTGGTCTTTTATGCGGATCGTGGTCTGCCCTTAGCCGCCGTGATCTTCGTCGGTGTCGTGATCGCGATCGATTGGCTGACGAAGCATACGGTGTATGGCCGTCACGTTTTCGCCGTGGGCGGGCATGCCGAATCGGCGCGGCGGGCGGGCATTCAAGTCGATCGGGTGCGCATCTCGGCGTTTGTGTTGTCGTCGACGATTGCGGCTTTGGCCGGAGTGCTGGCAGCCTCGCGCTTGTTGGCGGTGAATCAATCATCGGGCGGCAGCGATTTCCTGTTGAACGCGATTGCGGCCACGGTGATTGGCGGCACCAGTCTGTTCGGCGGGCGCGGCTCGGCGTGGAGTGCGCTGCTGGGCGCGCTGGTCATCGGCTCGATTTCCAACGGCATGGATTTGTTGGCGTTTGAATCGTCGCTGAAGTTCATGATTACGGCGGCGGTGCTGCTGGCGGCGGTCACGATTGATGCGGTGGCGCGGCGCCGGCGCGAAGCAGCGGGACGCTAAGGGCGATCGGTGTCCACGCTGCTGCAACTCTCACAAGTTTCCAAACGCTTTGGTACGCTCGTCGCGCTGCGTGATGTGTCGCTGCAAATTGAACCGGGCGAAGTCATTGGCCTGGTAGGGCGGCGCGGCGCGGGCAAATCGACGTTGCTGCAATTGATCGGCGGGCTGCATTCACCCACCAGCGGTAGTTTGATCTTTAACAACCAAACAGTTCGTTTGACCAATCCAGCGCAGGCTCAGGCGCTGGGCATCGCGATGGTGCATCAACAGCCGCTGCTGGCCGAGAATCTGGATGTGATCGCCAATATCTCGCTGGGCCGCGAGATCACGTGGCCGCGCCCGATCGGTGTGCCTGACGATGTGGGTATGGCGCGGCGCGCGCTGGACTTGCTGGCCGAACTGAATGCGGCCAACATCGTCAACATCAAGGTCAGCAATCTCTCGGATGAACAGCGGCAGATCGTGGCGATTGCGCGAGAATTATGCGCCCCGGCGAAGTTGCTGCTGCTGGACGATGCGCTGGCCGTGCTGAGTTACGATCGACAGGAACGCCTGCTCGACCGGATTCGCCAGCTGGCTCAATCGGGTGTGGCGGTGCTGATCGCGAGTGATAATCTCAAGCACCTGTTCGCCGTCACTGATCGGATCGTCGTGTTGTTCGAGGGGCGCATCATCGCCGATCGGATCACGGCGGATTCCACGCCGCGCGAGATTGTGGAATTGATCGTAGGCAACACGCGGCGCGATCAAGTGACGCCTATCATCTGGGCGTTGGAGAGTTATCAACAGGTCCAACAGCAAACGGAAGAACTGCATCGCACGCAGGCCACATTGCGGCAAAGTCTGGAGCAACGGGACTCGCTCAATCGGGAATTGCTGGAGCGGCTGCGGCGGCAAGTGGAAGTGCTGGATCAACTGAACGTGGCGCTGCAAGCGGCGCAATTGCGCCTGATGACGGAGCGCGAAGAAGAACGCAAGTTTCTGGCGCGCGAACTGCACGATCAGGTTATTCAGGATTTGCTGAGTTTCAACTATCGGCTGGAAGATATTGAGAGCGAAATCGATGACGAGTTGCAACAACACGAACTCGTGGCGATTCGCCAGAGCGTACGGCAGGTGGTGGCCGATTTGCGGCAGTTATGCAGTGATTTGCGGCCGCCGACGCTGGACAGTCACGGCCTGAAGGCGGCCATTCGATCACTGGCCGAAGAATGGGCCGAGCGTAACAACATTCAACTCGATTTGAGCATCGACCCGAAGTTGGGGCGTTTGCCGGAAGCGCTGGAATTGTCGATGTTTCGCATCGTGCAGGAAGGCTTGAACAACATCCGCAAACACGCGGTGGCGCGACAAGTGACGTTGCGCGTGGAGCGCACACCGACCGCCAGTATTTTGATGCGTTTGACGGATGACGGGCAGGGCTTGCCCAAACCGATCGATCTGGCGGAGTTAACGGCCACCAAGCATTTTGGCCTGTTGGGCATCAGCGAACGGGTAGCCCTGTTGGACGGCACGATGCAAGTTGAATCGCCGCAGGTGGGTGGCACGGTGTTGCAGGTCGAGATTCCCAGCCCGTATCCATCGATGTAGCGGTTGTTTGTTACTACTCAGCCGTCATTGCGAGGAACGAAGCCGCGAAGCGTCCCTCCAGTCGGCCCTGAGATTGCTTCGCAACGCCGTGTCCGCGAAGCGGCGGCGCGCTAGGCGAAAGCGCTCGCAACACATGCGGTGCAGTGCTCCCGTGACGCAGGCTGAGCAGTTACGATAGTTGTTCGTTCACTCCGTGAAACGTCTGTGCGCCGATGCGCCGGACGAAAAATTGGCAAGGAGGTGATGCGGCACAGCCACGAACCCGAGTTTGTCGTTTCAATCGTCTGCAGTCTGAAACTAACCACACATTTGGAGGAAAGTAATGAATCGCAGAACGAATCGCTCGCTAAAGATTTTGTCGTTGGTGGCTGCCTTCGCCATGCTGCTCGGCGCGTGCACCCCGGCGGCCGCCCCGACCGCCGCCCCGGCGGCTCCC
>JACRBO010000093.1 GCA_016219235.1 Chloroflexota bacterium | reverse complement strand
GGGCATGCTTGACGACGTTGTTCAAGGCTTCCTGTACAATCCGATACAGCGCCAGTTCGCGTTCAGGCGCAAGACGGCAGACCTCGCCCTCGATGGCGAAGGTCACCGTTAATCCATCGTGTTCACTGAGGGATTGCGTCAACATCTCCAACGCCGGAATCAGCCCCAGGTCTTCCAGATAAATGGGCCGCAGTGCTCGAATCACGCGCCGCACTTCTTCGATCGTTGTAGCTGTCATCGTGCGCAGTTCACTCAACTTTGCGGCGGCCGCCTGGGGATCGCGCTTGCAGATCCGTTCGATCATTTGCATGCGTTGATCGAGGGCGATCAGGGCCTGCACCGTTTCGTCGTGCAGTTCGCGCGCCAGCCGTGTTCGCTCATCCTCCTGGCTGCGCGTGATAGCAGACGCGTAAGACTGAACGCTGCGCTGATAACTGCGAATCTGATCGGCCATGTGGGCCAGCGTGGTATGGAGTGTTTGAATCTCGCTGATGCCGTCGATGGACTGCGCCAGCGCCGCGTAATCGCCGCGACCGGCCCGCTCAGCCTGATCGTCCAATTGCTGTAGCGGGCGGATCACCCGCCGCGCGCCAAAGACGATGGCGGCCACCGCGATCACAAACGCGGGGATGAGGGCCAGCGGGGTGAGCAGCGACGTGCGCAGCAAAGGATTGACCACATCTTCCCACGGCTCGGCGACGATCAGCCCCCAACCCGCCGACGGAATTGCGTCAAAGGCCACGACCCATTCGATCGAAGATTGATCGGTTGCGAACGTGGTGCCGTTGATGCCGCGGATGGCTTCGGCGGCGCCTAGCTCGGCGGCCGCATCGGAGCCGATACGCCGTCCCCCGGAGTCATAGATGATGCGCGCCGTATGGTCGATCACCATTACGCGCGCACGCGGCGATGATCGCAAGCGATCGGCGATCAGCGGCAGGTGCAGCGCGTTGGCCGAGAACAGACCCACCACCGTAATCGATCCATCGGTTGAATGCACGACGGCCAGCAGATCGCCGCTGGGCGTTAAACTCAGGCCGGGCGTGGCGGGCTGCACGTCTTGAAACGTGCTTAACACTTGACTCTGGTCAACCGCCGGAGGTGCTGAAGCCAGCAGTAAGCCGTTCGCATCCAGCACCACCATGCCGCGATCAAAATCAGCCAGCAGATTATCGGAGCTGCGCAATTCGGCGGCGGGCGGCAGCCCGATCGCGACCGCTTCGGCAATCGACCGCAGCGACGCTAATTTGTGACTGACCCGTTCTTCCAGACCGGCAGCGGCTTCGCGCGCCGCTTCTTGATCGTGCGTGGCGACCAGATTCCGCATTTCGTTTTGATGCAGCGTGGTCGCGGCGATGGCGACCACGACCAGCACCAGGGTGAGTGGGAGCACGACGATGAAGAGCAAACTGGGCAATAGCCCACGGAACCGGGACATTATTCGATCGTCTCGGTGGGCGATAGCCAGCCCAGCGCCACGGCGCGCATCACGGCTTCGGTGCGGGTGGTGACGTGCAGCTTGCCGAAGATGTTAGCTAAATGGCCCTGCACGGTGCGATCGCTGACGTTGAGTTGCGCGCCGATGGCTTTGTTGGTGTAGCCGTGCGCGGCGAGTTTCAGGACATCTATCTCGCGCGGAGTGAGCGATTCGATCGGCTTATCGGCTGACGGGCCAGCCAGCTGCGTCATGAGCTTGCGCGCGATGTTGGGATCGAGCACGGATTTGCCCTCATGCACCTCGCGCACCGCTTGAACGATGTCGTCGGCGTCGGCGGTCTTGAGGACGTAGCCATTCGCGCCGGCTTGCAGCACGGCCAGCACATAGGGTTCATCGTCGTACGCGGTCAAGACCAGCAGACCGATCGGCCAGTGCTGGGCGCGTACGTGACGACATACGTCGATGCCGCTGCGTTTGGGCATTTGGATATCCACTACTGCTACATCGGGCCGCAGTTGATCGATCAGGGCGATCGCTTCTTCGCCATCGGAGGCTTCAGCGATCACGTCGATGTCACCAGGGTCGGTCAGAAACTCGCGGATGCCTTTGCGCACTACGGCATGGTCATCCGCCAGAACGACGCGAATGAAATTAGTCGGCATGTTTCCCTCGATTAAAAGAAAATCTCAACTTCAAGATCAGGCCAGGACCTGGCAGGTTGGTTGAGGATGAGTGTACCAGCAAATAACGGATTGCGAAACAGATACGGACGCCGATCAAAAAGAGACGGCCCACTGGGTCGTCTCTCTTTGATGTTACGTCAGGCGCTTAACCCTGCTGGCCGGTCGAGGCCGCCCCGTGCATAGTGCCGCGTCCGCCCAACATACCACCCGTGGTTCCGGCCTCGTTCATCATGCTTCCCGGTTGCCCACCGTGCATCTGGCCGAAGCCGCCCGGGGTGAACATGGGCATGGTCGTCGGCATGGCGTTGAGCATCCAGTCGGCCTGCGCCTGGGTCAAGACGCCTTGCTTCACGAGGTCGGGTAGCGCCGTCTGGCGCGCAGCATTCGCGGTCTGGTCTAGATCAGCCAGTGTCACGCCCTGCGCTTGCGCCAGTTGCTCGATGGTCTGGCCGTTTTGCAGGGCGGTGTTCAGTTCAGCATAAGTCAAGCCCAACTTTTGCGCGACCGCGGTCCAAATCTGTTCGTGCATGCCGCCGGCAGCCGTCATCGCGTCGTGCAGCTGAGCGTGATTGCCCCCGCCCATCATTCCACCCATCGGCATCGTATTGGTATATGTGCCAGTGTTGCCCGGCATACCGGACCCCATCGACCAGCCGGTGGCGGGGCAGTTGCCCTGCGCCGAAACGATCAATACGTTGCCAATCAGAATCACACCCACGATCGTTGCTAAGACTACTAATCCCTTTTTCATTGTATGCCTCCAGGCAAAAGATTGTTTTGAATCTATGCTGCTAACTATAGCGCCGCCATGTAAAGATCGTGTAAAGAAGGCATAGGCGAATGGTGAAGATTTTGGGGACCGGGCGGGCATGTTATCATCAATCAATCCACCGAAGATTTGCTCTAAAAGCAAGGCTACGACTTCCAGAGTCCGTTACAAAATAGGTTGCCAGTAAACGGGCGAGTGTGAAACAATCGAAGCAGGGCGTCGCGGTTATCCGCATGCGCGCTGAGTAGACAGCATCCGCAGAGTCTGTTATCATTTCTCATGCGGAGCGTCATAGCCAAACTGCTCAATACCTCGTCGGAACCATGACTTTATCTTTAGCAGACCGGTCAATTCAGCGCACGATCATGATCGTGTGTGTCGCTCTCGCACTGCTGGCGTTGCCGCTGGCTGGCACATTGCATTGCGCACCGGCCCACGCTGATGAACACGCGCCCACACGGCTGGCCGAAGCCTGCTGCGTCTTCCTGTGCTTGACCATGCTCGTCGGTGTGCTGGTGATTCGGCTGAATTGGCTGTCGATCATGTGCGTTACGCTTGATCTGAAGCCGGTGCGTCTTGCGAATCACCTCACACGTTGGGTGCCGCCGCCGCGCCCGATCGCGCTTCTCCGCTAGTCGTTCACCCGTCCCATTCGTTTCGTCTTATTCCCGGAGATCTACCTGCTGCCTGCGCCGAAGCGCACCGCAGCCAGGCCGATTTGATTTTCCATTTCCCAAGGAGCGCATCATGTTTCGTACCACTTCGCGCCTGCTGATGCTGGCGCTCGTTTTGACTTTTACGCTGGCGGCCTGCAGTGGGGCCGCAGCGAATTCGACTACATCGACTGACCCCAGGACGGTCACGCTCGCCCTGAACGAATTTCAATTTCAACCGGCCGAGATCACCGTCAACGTCGGCCAGCCGGTCAAATTGGTGATGAAGAACAACGGCACGGTGCTGCATGACTTCGTCAGCACCGATGCGATGGTCGAAGTCATGGAAGAGCACGGGGCCATGCACGATATGGCCGGGATGCCGACCACCATGCATGCCGCCATCGAAGCCGGGCAGCAGAGCACGCTGGAATTCAAGGCTACGCAGGCCGGCACGTATACGTTCTACTGCACCATCGCCGGTCACAAAGAAGCGGGCATGACCGGCAAGTTGATCGTCAAATGACTGCGCTGTTTGACAATTGAAGGGGGTGAGCTTATCGAACGAAGTAGATACGGCAATACATCGGGGGTTTCGACAGAACACACTATCCATGGGAGGAAATGACGATGAAGCGGTGGCTATTCGTAATAATGGTGATGGCTTTGAGTATGTTGGCGGTCAGTCCGGCGCTGGCGCACGAGGACATGGGTTGCGCACATGACGCGACGACGATTGCGTCGCTGCGCGAGTGCGTGGTGCACGCGCGAGACATGGGCCATATCGATAGTGAGCGCGTGGCGCAGAGTCTGCTCAAGAAACTCGATAAAGCACAGACCAATCTTGATCGCGGCAAAGTCGACAATGCGATCGACAAGCTGGAAGACTTTGTCGAAATGGTTGGAGATCAATCGGGCGAGCATATCGATCCGATGCACGCCGAGCATCTGATCCATCACGCGCATATGGTGATCATGGCGCTGCAAGGCTGAATGGGTTGCCGGTTTCACACTGATAACATGAATACAGTCCCCGACGCTGCGGTTACGTCGGGGACTGAGGCTATCAAGGCGTGGCAGGCCCCCATAACATCACTCAACGCAATTTGGTCATCGCCGTCAAGGCTTGCAGCAACGCTGCTGGCTCCGCGCGCAGCGCTTCGTTCAACTCCACATGAATAAACGTCGCCGGTTGGCTGTGCCTCGACTGAGCATTTGTCGCGCCGCACAACTGCTGCCACACGTCACCATTGCACACGCCCACTTTCACACCCGCCCGCTCCAACTCGGCGGCCAACTGCTTGATCAAATCACTCGACTGGGCTTCATCGCTGCCGAGCACAATCGCTGGATATCCTGGATGTTTGTCAGCGGCGAAGCCGTGGATTTGCAGAATGATCGTGTTTGGCGATTTGCTCAAAGTGACATGGATTGCCTGAAAGACCGATTACGGCTCGTGCGCCACATCGGCCGAGCCGTCCGCATCAGCGCCGCGATGCGCCCCGGCGATCAACAGCGTGCGGGCATACAACAGCCGATAGATCGCTGCCGCAATCGCGGGCGTGTCCGCATCAGCCAGTGGGTGGGGTTCTTCCACGATCACGTCGTACGCGGCCTGAACGCGAAATGCGTATAAGCCCCAGCCTTTGCGGATGGGCGACAGTTCACGCAGCAGCCAACTCTCTGCGCCGTCTTCACCCCGATCGGCATAGCGCGCGAGTTCGTAACTGTTTTCGGCGGCGAGGCCCGCGGCCCGATTCGGATTTTCTGCGCCGAACAGGGTGATTTCATGCATGTGCAGAATCCTCGCCAGCCGGGTCTGGTCATCGTTGGCAAAGACTGGTGGGGTGATCACGGATTTAATCCGGGATGTCATGATTGGCTAACAACTGCTTGACAAACTGCTCTGTCAGGGGTAAACTGTGAACAATTGAACAAACACTCAATCATTAAACTATGACGACCCGCCACTCCCATAAACCGCTTGCCCTGGACGAAGCGCTGGCCGCCCGCATGGCGGAGCTCTTCGACGTGTTCAGTGATCCCAGTCGGGTGCGCATCATCTCGGTGCTAACCGGCGGCGAGCAGAACGCTGGTGCGCTGGCGGAAGCCGTTGGTCTCAGCAATTCGGCAGTGTCGCATCAAATGCGCGGGCTGCGTCAACTGCGGCTGGTGCTGGCCCGCAAAGACGGCCGGCAGGTCTTCTATTCACTGGACGATCACGTGGCACACCTGTATCAATACGGTTTGGATCACATTCGTCATGGTTAATCTGACCGGTGTTTCACCGAAGCGTGGCTGGCTGTTTGTGCTGTGCGCGATCGCGCTTGGCCTGAGCCTGGTCGCGCCGGTGGTGGTTGAAGCCGCCGGTGGTTCGCTCGATGTGCTGGCGAGTCAACGGGGTAGCGAAGACAACTTGCCCGCTGCCCACGCTGAAGCCTTTGACTCGCTGGATGATTCTGCCTTGCTCACGACTGCCGGCGTTATCTGTTGGCACCCCGTCGTGTTTGCATTCAACCTTCCGCTTCCCGCCGAATGGGTCTGGTCCTCTACGCCGCCCGTTCGCCCGCCCATCTTCGCCAACTCAATCTGATCGGACAGACAGCGCGTCACCCGTGCCGTGTGGTTCAAAGCCAGCGCTTTGGCCAATCTCTGCGGCATCCCGTGTGATCTTTACGCGCCGCTTGCCCGATCGGCCGCGCATCAACCGCCGCGTTAGTCTTTATCCTGACTTCATTTCTTTCCAGGGCTGACGCGACCTCGACGGCTGCCAGTAGCCTATCGGCCTGCTGAGCACGCCGATCAGCCATCTGCCCATCGGCAGACTGGACGTCACAGACTCTGAAGTTTGTGGTTAAGCGATTTGCTTGACGTGTTTCGGCCGCGGTTGGCCGAGCGTCACCATTCGAATGGAGGGAATAGATGCAATGGCACCTCAATCGAGCAAGCCTTCCCAACGACACCCGTTACAGCGACCTTATGCTTTGTCGCCGCGCTGGCAATGGCTGACAGGCACTGTTCTCACACTGGGCGGCGGCGGCACGACCATCGCCATCTTGACGCAAGAAGAGATTTTGACGCTGGAGGTTCTAGGCCCGCTGGCCGCTATTCCGCTGCTCGGCGTGCCGGTGCTGTGGCTGGTACGGGTCATGTTCAAGTAGAGGACGCGCTAAAAGATCCCTGACTCGAACACGCGCGGACTGAGTAAGTGCTGCGACCTTAGTTCAAGTGTGTAAGTTCTGTGTTTTAGAAAACCAAATGTAAACAAGAAAGGACGATGATGACACAATCACTGGATTTAGTCCCACCCAAAACAAGCGACGGTTTCGACGCCCAACGGGCGACATCACTGCAAGCACAACCGGCTGCGTCTTCGAGTCGAGTCGCGTGGCATACGCTGGAAACGGCGCAGGCCGCGGCCCAACTCAACACACACCTGATCCACGGCCTGAGCCAGACCGAGGCCGCGCGCCGCCTGGCTGAGTCCGGCCCCAACGAATTACAGGCTGCGCAGCGGATCTCGCCGTGGGCCTTGCTGCTGGCACAGTTTAAGAATATTCTGATCGTGATCCTGATGGTCGCGGTGGGTCTATCGGCGGTGTTGGGCCACAGCGTTGAAGCCGTCGTGATCGGTGTGATCGTGTTGTTCGCCGTGTTGCTGGGCTTCGTGCAAGAATATCGCGCCGAGCGGGCCATTGAAGCCTTGCGGCAGATGGCGGCGCCGACGGCTACAGTGCTGCGCGATAGCGAAGAGCAGGACATTGCGGCCCGTGATCTCGTGCCGGGTGATGTCATCCTGTTGCAGTCGGGTAATCGAGTTCCGGCGGATGCACGCCTGATTGAAGCGATCAACCTGCAGATCGAAGAGTCGGCCCTAACGGGTGAATCGCTGCCGGTGGAGAAACATAGCGCACGCCTAAGCACCGATGGGCTGGCCGTGGCCGATCGGAAGAACATGATCTACGCCGGCACGGCGGCCAGTTACGGGCGCGGCCGGGCGCTGGTCGTCGCCACAGGCATGCAAACCGAGTTCGGCCAGATCGCGCAGTTGCTGCAAACGATCGAAACCGGCAAGACCCCGCTGCAGGAGAACCTCGACAAAGTCGGACACGTGCTGGCGCGCGCCGCGCTGGTCGTCGTGGGTCTCATCGTCGCACTCGGGTTGTTGCGCGGTCAGCCGTTGTTGGAGATGTTGATCTTCGGTATCGCGCTGGCTGTCGCGGTCGTGCCGGAAGCCTTGCCCGCCGTCGTGACCATCTCGCTGGCGCTGGGCGTGCAGCGCATGGTCAAGCGCCACGCGCTGATTCGCCGTCTGCCCGCCGTGGAAACGTTGGGCAGCGTGTCCGTCATCGGTTCCGACAAGACCGGCACGCTGACTAAAGACGAAATGACCGCACGCAAGATCTTTGTTGGCGGACAAATGCTGGAGGTCTCCGGGGCGGGCTATGAACCGCACGGCGAGTTTTCGCGGAACGGGATTACGATCGATCCGCCTACGCCGTTGCTCATCTTGCTAACAGGGGCCGCGCTCGCATCGGATGCGCATCTGGCGCACGATGCAGCCACCGGGCAGTGGCATCTCAAGGGCGATCCGACGGAAGGCGCGCTGGTGGTGGCGGCCGCCAAGGCCGGTCTGCACAAACATGACCTCGACGTCGAATTCCCGCGCGTGCATGAAATCCCGTTCACGTCGGAAAGCAAACGCATGACGACACTGCACACGACACCGACGGGCGCGGTCGCGTATGCGAAGGGCGCGCCGGAAATCATCCTTGAGGCGTGTACGTCGCAGTTGACGGACTTCGGCGTGTTGCGGCTGGAGGCTGAGAGCAAAGTTACGCTGCTGAGTGTCGCGCAACAACTTGCGAGCGAGGCGCTGCGCGTGCTGGCCGTGGCCTACAAGCCGGCCGCGACGCTGGACAAGGCTGAAGGCGAGATGACCTTCCTTGGGCTGGTTGGCCTGATCGATCCCCCGCGCCCGGAAGCCAAAGCCGCCATCGAGACATGTCGCCAGGCCGGGATCAAACCAGTCATGATCACCGGCGATCATCCGCTGACGGCGCAGGCTATCGCGCGCGAGCTGGGCTTGCTGCAGACAGGCCGCGTCGTCACGGGCGCAGAACTGGACGCGCTGAGCGATGACGAGTTCGACCGCGAAGTGGAACAGATCGAGGTGTATGCGCGAGTCTCGCCCGCGCACAAACTGCGCGTGGTTACGGCCTTGCAGAAGAAAGGTCATCAGGTGGCGATGACGGGTGACGGCGTGAACGACGCGCCCGCCCTCAAGAAGGCCGACATCGGCATCGCGATGGGCATCACAGGCACGGATGTCACTAAAGAAGCCGCGGCCATGATGTTGACCGACGACAACTTCGCGTCGATTGTGGCCGCGGTTGAAGAAGGGCGCGGGGTCTTAGGCAACATCAAGAAATATCTGATGTATCTGTTGTCGTCGAACATCGGCGAGATCGGCCTGATGGCGGGCTCCTCGCTGCTGGGGCTGCCCCTGCCGCTCAGCGCCGTGCAAATCTTGTACGTCAATCTGGCGACCGACGGCCTGCCCGCACTGGCGCTGGCGGTCGATCCGCCGGAAGACGATCTGATGCACCGCCCACCGCGCAATCCGAGAACGGGCATCTTCACGCGACCGGTGGTGATCCTCATGCTGCTGGGCGGGCTCTGGTCGACGGTGATCAATCTGGGCCTGTTCATCTGGGCGACGAACTCCGGCCGCAGTCAGGCCGAAGCCATGACGATGACGTTTGTGTCGCTGGTGCTGATTCAGTTCTTCAAGGCGTACAACTTCCGGTCCGATCGACACTCGGTACTCAAGCGACCCTTCGCCAACAAGTGGCTGAATCGAGCGATCGTGTGGGAATTGGTGCTGTTGGCGTTCATTGTCTACGCGCCGTTTTTGCACGAACCGTTTGGGACGTTCAGCCTGCATCTGGAAGATTGGCTCATCATTCTCGGTCTGGCGGTGACGATTGTGCCGGTGCTGGAATTCGCCAAGTGGCTGGAGCGGCGCGGGTGGTTCGGGAAGATGGCGTAACGGAGATTCAAAGAGCCGGTCATTGATGAGCGACGACGGTCGATACCCATCTTGAGCCGCTGGAAGATCCAGTATCGTTCACCGATCGGGGCCTGAATCAGGCACATTACTAAGGAGTATCGGAGACTTATCGGACCTGTTGCTTACTAACGGCCTCGTTCGACTTCACGGCATAAGTTGAGACTAGCGAAGTCGAACGAGGCCTGTTTTTGTTTCTCACTGGATATGCGGCGCAAGCCGCGTTCAGATCGCGTTAGTCTATCGCGCAAAACGCTTGAACGACAGTCAGTTGTCACATTGCGCGACGGATAAAAAGTGTCCGCCGAGTGTGTATAGACGCTACCGCTGCACCAGTGGCAGCATGATTTGATACGGTTTGATAGTGATCACGAAGATCTGCGAGGCCGACGTATCTACGCCGCCATTAGCTGTGCCGCCGTTGTCTTTCAGCGTTACGGTCATTGTGACGGTTCCCCATTTGCCCGTCGCTGGCGTGTAAGTAAGCGTGCCGGTTGACGGATCGATGGTGGGCAGCGCGCTGAACAGCGAATTGTCCGTCGTGCTGATCACAAAGGTCAACACCTGACTGGCTTCAGTCGCCGGGCCGGCGCTGATAACCGTGGCCCAACCAGTTATAGTCTGCACGCCGCTGCCAGCCAGGATTTGTGTGCCCTGAAAATTCACCAAAACTTGTGGTGTGACAACGGACGTTGGATGATTGAGTTTCGCACGGCAGAGCGGGATTCAGATCAACTTCGCCGACCGGCGGATGTCTATCGACTGTCTTTTCCGTCCGATCTGGTGCAGCTGTTGGAAGAATTCATCGACGTCTGGCGGCCGTGGCTGCCAGGCCAGCATCGACCTGAACTCTTCACGGCGCGGACCGGTCAGCCATTCGACACTCCGGCCTTGAATCGTGAAATCGCTAGGGCGTTCCACCAGCGCACGCCCTGGGCGATCGGGTTACCCCAACTCCGCCGCATTTGGGCGACGGAGTTTCTGACCAGCACACATGACTTTTCGGGCGCGGCCGCTCTGTTGGGTGATGCGCTCGAGACAGTCCTGCGCCGGTGTGGGCGCGTGAGATACATCTCGGGATGTGCTTCGGTTACTAAGCACCTTGCCCACTTAGGAGGCGCCTGACCCTGATCAAATCTAGCTGAAGGGCCAGAAGATGAGTCGCAGCTGGCAGACCTCAATCGCAGTTGCGGCATGCGTGGTCGCACCATCCAGCGGGCGTCTCGCTTCACCGACTGATCGACCAACTGTACGATAGGGCGCCTACGTTCACTGCCGTCTGGCAGGAGTGACTCAATCCTCTGGTGTTCTTCGCAGTAACGCGCAAGCCTCGGGTCGCGGCTATAATTGCGCCTGGCTTGCGCCATGCCCGACGGTTGTTCTTCCCCGTTTCAGTTCGACCACCAGTTTTCCTGTCGGGATCCACCGATGTGATGAGTTGACACGACGACATTGAAGCCAATGTCGTTATGCCGCTATGCCGTCACGTCGATCGATCTTAGAACTCACAGGAGGACTCGCATGTTTCTCAAACGTAACTCTGGCATCTTCTGCCGTAGACTCAGCGGCAGGGACAATAGCCATCTCCCCAATCGCTCACCGCGAAAAGGCTGTGCATCGATAATAACCGCCGAGTTCGTTGCTGATCGGCTATGCGTCACCGCCCCGCTCAACTTTGACCGCCCCCTGAAACTTCTGCAACGAAGCGACATGCTCGTTATTCGTCTTGCTACTTTTCAGGCAGATCGGCTGCTCGTTCGGGGCCTGGCTGATCATGCTTGCGGGGTGTCGCTCATCTCTTGCACGCACATCCCGGAGATGACGACATGACAAAATTGTCGGAAGCCATCGACGTGTTTATCGAATACGTGTGTGCGGGCAAGCGGAACGAGACCCCGGCTACCTACCGCACCAAATTGCACCAATTAGTCGTGCGGCTGGGTGATCGTTCGATTGAAGCTATTTCGGTGAATGATCTTGACGATTTTCGCGTTTCCTTACTGAATCAGAAGCAGAAGATGCGCGGCAAACAGGTGATTGACGAGCCGTTGACCGACTGGTATGTACGGGGGGTGCTGAAAACGGTTAAGCATTTATTCCGATGGATGACCGACACGGGCCGGCTCAGCCTCGATCCGGCTGTAAATTTAGCCCTACCGGCTCGCACACAACCCCAGCCTAAAGCCGCTGAACCTGAAGTGATCGACAAGATGTTTGTTGCGGCCACCGTGGTGGGTCCCGCTTGGGAGCAGGCTCGAAATACCGCGCTGGTGCAGCTTTTGCGCAGTACAGGCTCGCGGATCGGTGGCTTACTGGCCGCCACCGTTCAGGACACGGACCTCACGGAAGGTGTGATCTGGACGCGCGAGAAAGGCGGGCGGAAGAAGAAACTGTTCCTGACGGAATCCACGCGCGAGATCGTTCGGCGCTGGTTGGAAGTTCGCGCGACGTTGAATCCCCTGGATGATCGGTTGTTCATCGGTCAAAATGGTCGCGGCTTGACGCGGAGTGGGGCCGAGAAGATATGGAATCGTCTGGCTGAGGCGGCGGGTGTTACCGATCAGCGTCACAATTTCCATTCTTTTCGACATGCGTTTGCGCGGGATTCCATTCGAGCGGGTGCCGACCTTAGTCATGTCTCGCAGATGATGGGGCATTCATCCTCGGCCATCACCAGCGATTACTACCTGCAATATACGCACGATGAATTGCAAGAGGTGCATGCACGTGTCAGTCCGACTGCCGTGTCCCCGGCTGGCGGTGCTGACCCGTCCCCGACAACCGCTACGGCGCTCTTGCCGTCAATAGGTACGGAGGGTATCTTGAGATTATCGAGTCTGGAGGACCCAGTTGCGTCGGCGGGTCGTGCTGGCTCGGTGGTGGTGTTGGCTATCGGACCGATTAATCAGGTTGCAATGAACCGGTTAATCGGCATGGTGCGCGAACTCCGCGCGTAAGTTCCAGGCCACGCCCGCCGTGCTGGATATCTGAATTCGTGTGATATTCAGCACGGCGCAATCGCGCGCCAGCGTT
>JACRBO010000840.1 GCA_016219235.1 Chloroflexota bacterium | reverse complement strand
ACTTCAACTGCATGGCGTATTGAGCTAACGCGGGGGTGACAGGAGCCATAGCATGTCTGATGATCTCGAACGACGCTTGCAGATCGAACGCGACCGGATCGCGCAGTTGGAGACGCGGCAGCTGCCGACGATGACGGCGGGCGAGCAAACACGTTTGTCGTGGGCGCGCGCGATTCGATCGCGCGCCGATCTGCCGCAGTTCTATCATGCCTTCATAGCGGAACTGCTGGCAGGACGGACCTTGCCCTACGCGGTGTTGACGCCGACTTTTCCGGGATTTCTGCGCCGCGAAACCGAACGGTTGATCTTCAACCTTGAGCGTGACCTGTACGTCCTGGAGCGCCGCAAGCCGCAGCTCAATTGTCTGCGTTACGCGCTGGCCGACATACACTACGTCGAGATCGGCGCGATTCTGCTGCACGGCTGGTTGAAGATCAGCGGTCTGGCCGACGGCAAATTATCGGCTTCAACGCTGCGCTTCAATGTCGTCAATGATCACCTGTTCACGCCGTTCATCGAACAGATCCGGCCCGCGGCGCGGCATCTGTCTGCCAGCGATTTGCCCGCCGAACAGCGGAAGTTTGACTATCTCTCGACCGACAATTTCAAATTTATGAACTACGCGCGGCGCAGCCTGCTGCCGGGCGAGCGCGTGATTCAACCGCTATTGCAGCCGGAGATTCGCGCCACGCTTATCACGCTGCTGGGCCGGTCGTGGTCGCGCACGGTGACGACGGCGCATATTCACATCCTGACCGACAGCGAATGGATCATCATCCGCGATGACGAGCAGGCGCCGATGGGGCGCGGTCAGGTCCGCTACGGCGGCATCTGGACGTACGTGCCGCTCGATCGCATCACCGGTGTCTCATTGAGCACGCGCCCCGATGATCGCTTGACGTTGACGCTGCATTTCTCGCACGCCGATCATCTTGACAGCGTGTTCGCGTCCTCCAATCGCGAAGCGGTAGCCGCGTTTCTCAGGCAACTGGCGTCGGTTGCGCCGGGAGTGGCCGTTCATGGAGACGTGTCTTGAAACCGCGCGCTTGATTCTGCGACCGCTGCAGCCTGATGACTGGCAAGCGGTGCTGTCGTACACGGCTGATCCGGCCGTGATGCGTTATCTGCCGGAACGCCTGGTGATGCGCGAGCCGGAAGGTAACGCTGATCAATTATCATGTCCCGATAAATTCGCCATCAACCTGAAAGCCGATGGCGCCTTCATCGGGCACTTGCTCTTTTGCCATCACGACAGCGAGCAGTTGGTGCGCGAGATCGGCTGGGTTGTCAGTCCGCAGTATCAGCATCACGGTTACGCGACCGAAGCGGCGGCTGCCCTGCTGTGCTATGGCTTCGAGACGCTGGGCTTGCAGCGCGTGATCGCCGCGTGCGACAACCGCAACCATGCCTCGCTGCGCGTCATGGAGAAATTAGGCATGCAGCGTGAGGCGCATTTTCAGGACTGCCTGTTCCGGCAAGGCGAGTGGATCGAAGAATTTGTGTATGCGATTCGCGCCGACGAGTGGCGCGCCGAACACAAGGGAGAGCGGCTATGAACTGGGAAGAGTTGACGGGCGATCAATTTCCATCGGCGGTGGAGACGGCCCGGGGTGTTTGTCTGCTGCCGCTGTCGTGTATCGAGCGGCACGGCCACCATCTGCCGACCGGCACGGACCTGTATATCGGCCGCGAACTGTGCCGCCGCGCGGCGGCGCTGGAACCGGCGCTGATTTTTCCCGATGTGATCTTCACGCAGATTTTGGAAGCGCAGCACGTCCCCGGCACGATCGCGATCGAACCCGATCTGATTGTGCGGCTGCTGGAGAACATCTGCCGCGAGATGGCGCGCAACGGCCTGAAGAAGATCGTCATCGTCAACGCGCATGGCGGCAACGATCACCTCATTCACTATTTCGCCCAGGTTCAACTTGCCAGCCCGCGCGATTACGTGGTTTACGTGGCGCAGCCGCCGCTTTCGCCGGACGACGAGGCGGCAATCAAGGCGCAGTGGGCCACCACCGTCGATGGTCATGCAGGCGAAATTGAAACCAGCGCCATTCTCGCGATTCGACCCGATCTGGTTCGCGCCGATCAGCTGCCGGCGAATGGTGAAGGGCTGCCCCTCGATCGATTGAAGACGCTGCGCGATCTGGGCGTGGATACCGGCATCTGGTGGTACGCCGATCATCCCACGCATTACTGCGGCGACGGGCGACCCGCGACGGCCGGCAAGGGCCAGCGGTGGCTGGATGCGCAGGCGCGCGCGTTGGCTATTGTAATTCGCGCTATCAAGGCCGACGAGATGACGCCGCGCCTGCAACAGGAATTCTTTGCGGCGATAGATCAACACTCACCTCACGCCGGAGGTTAGGTGCTTACGCCCTGCGGCCCTGACTGCCCGGACATACTGCTGCAAATTCTGATCTTCGGCCTGACCAACGGCGCGGTACTGGCGCTGAATGCCATCAGCGTCACGGTGATCTACGGCACGGTGCGCGCGCTGAATCTGGCGCACGGCGACACCTTTGCGCTGACGACGGTCGTGATCACGACGCTGATCCGCGCGCTGGGCGTGGACCGTCATTCGCCCGCGCTCATCTTGATCGGTGCGCTGGCGTTGACCTTGATCGCGGCTGGATTGTTTGGCCTGATCGTAAACGTCGGCATCGAACGCGCGGCCTTTCGGCCTTTTCGCGGCCGATCGCGCCTCGCGCCCCTCATTGCTACGCTCGGCATTTCGTTCATCCTCTTTCAGGGCGCATTGATCTGGCGCACGCTGCAACCCAGCTGGGTGCCGCACGAGCATCGCAGCGTGCCCGGCCTGAACGAAGTGCCTACCGACGGCATTCCGCCGCTGCTGCCTGATGTTGATTTCGTGCAGGCACTGGGCTTGAACAGCACGGTCAAATTTCACCTCACCGAATTCGTCGTGTTGGCCAGCGCCATCGGCTGCGCGGCGGGCGTGAGCGTGATCTTGAAGCGCACCGCGTTGGGCCGCGCCATTCGCGCCTGTTCGCAAGACCCCACGTTGGCGCAAATCTGCGGCGTCAATCTCGATCGCACTATTCGCCGCGCCTTCGCCTTCGGCGGCGTGCTGGTGGGCATTGGCGCATTTATCTTCGTGTTGTATTACACGCGCCCCTTCGGCGATGGCGGCGCGCAGAGCGGTCTGCTGGCTTTTGCGGCGGCGATCCTTGGCGGCATCGGCAGTCCGATCGGGGCGTTGCTGAGCGCGCTATTGATTGGCGTGTTGAGTTCGTTCAGCGATTTCTTTTTAAGCGCGCAGTGGACGCCCGTCTTGATGCTTGCGTTGATGATCGGCCTGCTGCTGCTGCGGCCAACCGGGCTGGCGGCCGAGCGCACCATCGATGGCGCGGATCAGGCTCAACGCGATACCGTGCTGTTGATCGCGCCCGGCCGGCGCACGCGGCTCGATCGCTGGTTGATTGCGATCTTGATCGGGTTGGCGTTATTCCCCGCGCTATCGGCGGCATTTGATCTGGGCGCGCAAATCCTGTTACGCGGCATCGGCCTGTATGTCTTGCTGGCGCTGGGCTTGAATCTGCTGCTGGGTGCGGCGGGCGTGCTCGATCTGGGCTTCGCGATCAGTTTTGCGATTGGCGGCTACACGGCGGCGCTGATGACCAATCGGTTTGGCGACATCGGATCGCTGTTGCCGCAACCGATCGATTTTCTCGTCGTGTTGATCGTCAGTACGTTGCTGGCTGCGCTGGTTGGCATGATCAAAGGCGTGCTGGCGCTGCGCCTGCGCAGCGATTATCTGGCGGTGGCGACGCTGGCGCTGGGCCTGTTGGTTCGACAGGTGTTGGTGAGTGCGCGGTCGATCACGGGCGGTGCAGGCGGCATCGGAGCGCTGCCCGCGCCGACGATTCTCTCCGTCTCGATCGATCAACCCACGCCGCAATATTATCTCGTGATCGCGGTCGTGATCGTTGCCGTCGTAATCAGCCTGCGGCTGATGCGATCGCGCACCGGGCGCGCGTGGCTGGCCGGCAGTGT
>JACRBO010000815.1 GCA_016219235.1 Chloroflexota bacterium | reverse complement strand
GGCCGTGCTCGTGGCACGTCACCAGCATGCGGCGATAATGATCGAGCACAGCACGCGAGAAGTAGCCTTCCTCCGGCTCGACGCGCGCCCACTCGATTGAGAAGCGATAGGCGTTCAGACCCAGATCGGCCAGCAGCGCGATATGCTCCGGGTAACGGTGATAGTGATCGCACGCATCGCCGGATGGTTCAGCAAACGGCGAATCGGGCAGATGCTCCAGCAGCCAGCAGTCACTGTTGACGTTGTTGCCCTCAACCTGATGCGCGGCCGTAGCGGTGCCCCACAAAAAATCCTTTGGAAATGAATAGCTCATGGTTGTCTCCAAATCTTAAATTCACATGACAACGAGGCGATCTGTGATGTGAGATCACCTCGTTTTTCATTCGCGGAGATTCGCGTCAATTCGCGGTGTGCCTTACGCCGTGGCTTTGGCTTCAAAGTCCGCGGGCATGCAGCAGAGCACCAGGTCTTTGGCCGCCTTCACTTCGTCCAGCCGTTTCACGGGCGCATTATGCGGCGCGCCATGCAGCAGTTCCGGCGAAGTCACTGCTTCGTCGGCGATCTTGCGCATCACGTCGATGAACGCGTCCAGGGTCTCTTTGCTTTCCGTCTCGGTCGGCTCGATCATCAACGCTTCCGGCACGATCAGCGGGAAGTAGTTGGTTGGCGGATGATAGTTGTAATCCATCAGACGCTTGCTCACATCCAACGCGCGCACATCGCTGCCGGCGAACTTGCCCTGGCACACGAATTCGTGCATGCAGATGCGATCGTGCGGCACGGGATATTTGTCGTTCAACTTCACGCGGATGTAGTTGGCGTTCAACACCGCATACATCGAGTTGGCTTTGAGGCCGTCCGGCCCATGGACGCGCATGTAGGTGTACGCACGCACGATCATGCCGAAGTTGCCGTTGAAGGACTTCACCCGCCCGATCGATTTCTTCGGCTCACTGAGCAAATACACCGGCGTCTCGTCGCCGTCGTCGGGGACATTGATTGTCACGAGCGGGCCGGGCAGGAAGTCCACCAGTTTCTCGCTCACACCGACCGGGCCGCTGCCGGGGCCGCCGCCGCCATGCGGGGTGCTGAACGTTTTGTGCAGGTTGTAGTGCATCACGTCGAAGCCCAGATCGCCGGGCCGCGCGATGCCGACCAGCGCGTTCATGTTCGCGCCGTCGCCGTACATCAGGCCGCCGCAGCCGTGAACGAGATTCACGACCTCTTCGAGATGTTCTTCAAAGAGGCCGAGCGTATTCGGGTTGGTGAGCATCAAGCCCACGACGGTGTCATCGCATGCCGCGCGCAGCGAGTTCAGATCGATGTTGCCGCGATCATCGGACGCGAGTTGCTTCACGACGAAGCCGCTCATCGCCGACGAAGCCGGGTTCGTGCCGTGCGCACTATCGGGGATCAAGATCACGTTGCGTTTGGTATCGCCGCGATCGAGATGATACTTGCGCATGATCAGGATGCCGGTGAATTCGCCGTGCGCGCCCGCCGCCGGTTGCAGCGTCACCGCCGCAAAACCGCCGATCTCTTTGAGCCACTCTTGCAAGTGGAACATGATCGCCAGATTGCCCTGCACCGTGTACGGGTCTTGCAGCGGATGCGTAAACGCAAAGCCGTTCAAGCGCGCGGCATCTTCGTTGATCTTGGGGTTGTACTTCATGGTGCACGACCCCAGCGGATAGAAGCCGCCGTCGATGCTGTAGTTCAACTGCGACAGATTCAGGTAGTGACGCACCACATCCAACTGCGACAACTCCGGCAGGCCCAATTCCGTGCGGCACAGCTCGGCCGGGATCGCCGTCTCAGGCACATCGGGCAGCGGCATATCCACGCCGCAGCGACCGGGCGAACTGATTTCGTAGATCAAGGGTTCCTGGTTTTTCATGATAGATGCTCCGCCGCTTCTTTCAGGCCGGTCGCCAGATCGTCGATCTCTTGTTTGTTGTTCGTCTCGGTCACCGCCACCAGCATGTGATTCTTCAGGTGCGGATAGTCCTGGCCCAGATCGTAACCGCCGATGATGTCGAATTCATCCAGCAAGAATTCGTTCACCGCCTCGGTCGGCTTCGGTAGTTTCACGACGAACTCCTTGAAGAACGGCTTGCCGCTCAAGACTTTGAAACCGTCCAGCGCGTCGATCTTCTTCGCTGCGTAGTGGCTCTTGTGCCAGCACAATCGCGCCACGGCCTCCAGGCCGCACCTGCCCACCGTCGCCATGTAGGTCGCGGCGGCCAGCGCCAGCAGGCCCTGATTGGTGCAGATATTCGACGTGGCTTTCTCGCGGCGGATGTGCTGCTCGCGCGTGGACAGCGTCAACACGAAACCTCGTTTGCCATCGGCATCCACCGTTTCGCCCACCAACCGACCGGCCATCTTGCGGACGTAAGCCTGCTTCGTGGCGAAGATGCCCAGATACGGGCCGCCATACGAGAGCGGAATACCCAACGATTGGCCCTCGGCCACGACCACGTCCGCGCCATAGTTGCCGGGCGGCGTGAGGATGCCCAGCGAGATCGGATCGGTCACGACGATCAACAGCGCGCCGACCGCGTGCACGGCGTCGGCTACGCCCTTGATGTCTTCGATCTGGCCGAAGAAGTTGGGGCTTTGAATCACGAGGCAGGCCGTGTCTTTGTCCAACAACTTCAAGAGATCAGGCAAGTCATTCTTGAGTTTGTCATCGCCGACGATGGTCACGCCCATGCCCTGCGTGTAGGTGCGCAGGACCGATCGGTACTGGGGATGAACCGCCGGGGACATCACGATCTTCTTGCGATTGCCTTTGGTCGCCGTCATCGACATCAACACGCCTTCCGCCATCGACGTCGCGCCGTCGTAGTGGCTGGCGTTGCTCACGTCCATGCCGGTGAGTTGGCAAATCATGCTTTGATATTCGAACATCGCTTGCAGCGTGCCCTGGCTGATCTCCGGCTGATAGGGCGTGTAGGCGGTGTAGAACTCGCCGCGGCGAAGCACATAGTCGACGGTGTGCGGCACGTAGTGGTTGTACGCGCCCGCGCCCAGGAAGCACGCATAGTGATTCACATCGGCGTTGGCTTCGCTGAGGCCCTGCATCTCCCACCACGTCTCCATTTCGGAGAGCGCGGCGGGCAGGCGCATTTCAGGGAATTTGAATTTATCGGGAACCGCCGGGAACAATTCTTCCAGCGAGTTGACGCCGATCGCGGCTAACATTTCTTTGCGATTGGCTTCGGTGTGGGGGATATAGGTCATTAGGGACTCCTTGATAGACAGGCGTCATTGCGAGGAGCGCAGTCGCCTGGCGCGCCCCCGCCGCTTCGCGGCGGATTGGGCGTTGCGACGAAGCAATCTCATGTTGATTGGCAGGGAGATTGCTTCGCATCCTTCGACTTTGCGGCGAAAAACTGCCGCTCCGCTCAGGACGCTCGCAATGACGGAAGCGTCTTACCCGCGCTCCGCGCAGTAGGCTTCATACGCCGCCGCATCCATCAGGCCGGCGAGTTCGCCTGCATCGCTCACGGTGACTTTGATGATCCAGCCCTTGCCATACGGATCGCTGTTGACGACTTCGGGCGCGCTGCCCAGATCGTCGTTGACGGCTGCAATCGTGCCGCTGGCCGGGCTGTTCAGGTCGGACGCGGCCTTGACCGACTCGATCGAGCCGAACGATGCGCCCTGTGTCACGCTCGCGCCGACTTCCGGCAGTTCCACATAGACGATGTCGCTCAGGTGGCCCTGCGCGTAATCGGTCAGGCCGACTTCGCCGGTGCCGGGACGGATCCATTCATCGGATTTGGCATACTTCAGATCGGTGGGGGTATTCATGCTACGCTCCTCTGTGAATTTTTGGATTTGAGTGCGAAATAAAACAGGGGACACACATCCGCTGTGTGTCCCCTGTCGAACGCCTTCAGGAGGTTCGGCCGCAGAGTTGCTTGACCTGAGAGTTTCGCCGGATCGATTCAGCCATCG